>CADEFY010000025.1 GCA_902826705.1 uncultured bacterium | reverse complement strand
CCGGCAGATGTCGCGGAGCCGGCGCGCGCCGGCCTCGACCTCGCGCAGTCGGTCGCGCGCGCACCGATGCCGCCGCAAGGCCTCGCGACGCCGCGAGTGGACGGCGTCGTCGCACCGGCGCCCGCGCGGACTGCGGCGCCCACGCCGATGGCCGCACCAGCCGACACCTCGCAAGCCGAGCCCCGTTCGACGCCGATCGCGATCGCGGGAGCGCCGCTCGCGCTGCCCGACCTCCCGGCGAGAGACGCCGGGCGGAGCCTGCGCAGGGCCTCCGGCGCGGCCGATGCCGCGGCCTCCGACTCGCCGTCGGTGCTCGCGACGACTGCGGCGAGCCGCGCACGCGTGAGTCCGGCCGACCCGACTCCTGCGTCGGCGGCTCCAAGCGCAGCGGCGTCGCAGCATCACGCCGCCCCGCAGCCTGACGTGCTCGCCGCCCCGGCGCCGGTCGCGGCGGGTCGCGCGGCGTCGCATCCCGAGGCGGCGCGCCGCGTCGACGCGGCCGCGCCATCCCCCGCCCCATCGGCGCTGCCGGCGGCGCTGGCACTCGACGTGCGCGTCATCGCCTCGCGCATCGCGCCCGCGCTGCGCCGCGGCGGGCTGCTCGAGTCCTCGCCCACCACCGTTCCGGCCTGGGGGATCGGCGGGGCCCGGCCGTCCCTGCGGCTCGACACCGACGCGCCGGCGCCGACCGCGACGCCGCAGTGGCCCCTGGCGCGTACGCCGGTCCCGGCCGTCGCCATGCCGCTCGCACCGGGGATCGCCGCCGCCGCCCGGCCCATGACCTCAGCGACCTCCGCCACGGCAAGCGTCGCGGAGATCGCCGTCGAGTCCGCGCCGGTCGCGCCCACGCTCGCCGTGGCGCCACCGCTCCACGCCCACGAGCCGGTCGTGACGATGCCCGCGCTCCGTGTCATGCCACCGCACGCCGGCCTGCCGCCCGCTCCGCCGCGAGTCGCCGAGCCTGCGCGCGTGCGCGAGGCGGCGATGCCGCAGGCCGACGCACACGAGGAGACGCAGACGCCTCGTGCGTTCGCCCGCCCCCTCGTGGTCGCGCCGCATGCCGCGGATGCGGACGCGCGGACCGACGCGCGGGCCGGACGCCGTGCGCCCGCTCCTCCCGCCGCCGAGCCCCCGCCGCCCGTCGCCGCAGACGCACCTGCCGCAGCGGTGACAGAAGCCACGCCGGCCGCCGTCGAGGCGTCGCGTGGCCTGCACAGCACGCGCCTCATCGCGAGCGAGGCGGCAACCGGGCCGACGCCGCTCGAGCGCGCGGAGGCCGCGCTCGAGGCGCGGCTCAGCCCCGCGCGGCGCGCGGCGGACCGAGTCACGCTGCACTTCGAGGGGGAGGGGGGTCTCGAGGGCCGCCTGCGCGTGTCTGTGCGCGGGGACCAGGTTCATGCGCGGCTGCTCGCGCTCGACGGCGCGACGCTCGAGCGGCTGGCGCCCGAGATGAGGCAGATGCAGCGCGCGCTCGAGGAGCAGGGGTTCCGCGATGCGCGGGTCTCCCTGCAGGACCTGCGAGCGCCGGGCGCGACCGCGGAGACGCGCACGGACACGCGCACGAGTGAGGACCGCAGGCAGGGCGAGTCAGGTCGCAGGCAGTCATCAGATGAGGAGCGCCGCGGCGATGCCGGGCCGGATGGCCAGCGGGATCGCCGGCGCACACGACACGGGAGGCACGAGTCATGATCTCGGCCATCAACCACCCGGAGCTGTTCACCGCGAGCGGGACCGGAGGCACGCCAGTCGCGAAGAAGACGCTGGACAAGGACGCGTTCCTCTCATTGCTCATCCGCCAGCTCAAGAACCAGGATCCGCTGAGCCCGCTTCAGCCGCACGAACTCGCCGCTCAGTTGGCGCAGTTCAGCAGCGTGGAGCAGTTGAGCAACCTCAACACGGCGATGGAGGCGCAGACGCTCGCCAGTCAGATGGCGGCGCTCGTGGGGCAGACGTCGCTGTCGGCCTCGCTGCTCGGCCGCGACATCGTGGCGTACGGCTCGCAGGTGCACATCCCCACGTCCGGGGAGGCCAGCGTGCGCATCGACGTGGGCGCAGGGGGCGGCGTGGGCACGCTCACGATCAAGGATGCCAACGGCACCGTGGTCGCGACGCGTCATCTGGGCCGCGTCAACCCCGGCGCCCAGGACCTCGCGCTGCCGCGCGACCTGCCGGCGGGCGACTGGACCTACGAGGTGTCGGTCAAGTCCGGCGAGCGCTCGGTGAGCGTGACGCCGTACACGAGCGGCTCGGTCACGGCGGTGGAGTTCAAGAACGGCCGCATCGTGCTCAAGCTCGGATCGCTCGAGGTCTCACTCGATGACCTGCTGCAGATCGAGAGTGGCAGCACGGTCCCGAACACCGGTGGCTCGGGTGGGACGGACACCGGCACCGACCCGCCGCCGGGAGGCGACGTGCCCGGCGACTCCGACGACCCATTGGAACGACTGCACCGCGCCATCCGGATCCGCTGAGACGAATCACACGGGGCCGTGCGAACGGCCCATCACCACCACGAGGGGGAAGCCCACCATGATGCGAGCGCTCTTCGCCGGCGTGTCCGGCCTGCGCAATCACCAGACGCGGATGGACGTGATCGGCAACAACATCGCCAACGTCAACACGGTCGCGTTCAAGTCCTCGCGCGTCACGTTCAAGGAGGCGTTCGTGCAGCTGCTGCAGGGCGCCTCGCGGCCGCCCGGCAACCAGGGCGGCATCAACCCGATCCAGATCGGCACGGGCATGAACGTGGCGAGCATCGACCAGCTCTTCACGCAGGGCAGTCTCGAGTCCACGGGCCAGCCGCTCGACCTGGCGATCCAGGGCGACGCGCTGTTCGTGCTCGCGGATGGTCCGCGCCAGCTGTTCACGCGTGCGGGCAACTTCCAGCTGGATGCGAACGGCCGGCTGATCTCGCCCAGCTCGGGCAACGTCGTGCAGGGGATCAACGCCGACTCGAGCGGCAACTTCTCGGGAGGCACCACGATCGGCGACGTGCAGCTGCGACTGGGCGACAAGACGCCCGCCCAGGCGACATCCAATGTCACGCTGTCCGGCAACCTCGATTCCAACGCGGCCGTCGGTGCCACGCACACCATGGGCATCACGGTGTACGACTCCACCGGCACGCCGCACGACCTGCAGGTCACGTTCACGAAGACCGGCACGGGCGCGTGGTCGTGGGCCGCGAGCGCGGCGACGGCCACGGTCACTCCGGCGGGCACGGGCACGGCCACGTTCAGCCCCACGGGCAGCCTGCTCAGCTTCACGTTCCCGGGCGGCGGCACGGACCTGACGCTCACGCCCTCGAGCGGTGGCGCGGCGTTCGACGTGGTGATCAACCCGGGCGCACTCAACGGAATCGACGGACTCGCCAGCTTCGCCAACCCGTCCAACGCCGTGATGAGCGGACAGGACGGCTATCAGGCCGGCAGCCTGCAGAGCATCAGCGTGGACGGCCAGGGCATCATCACCGGCTACTTCACCAACGGCGTCTCGCGCGCCCTCGCCCAGGTGGCGCTGGCGCAGTTCACCAACCCATCGGGCCTGCTGCGCACGGGGGACAACACGTACTCCGAGTCGGCCAACTCCGGCGGCCCGGTGATCGGCTTCGCGGGCGGTACGATCTCGTCCTCGATCACGCCGGGAGCCCTCGAGGGATCCAACGTCGACATCTCGCAGGAGTTCACCAACATGATCATCGCGCAGCGCGGCTTCCAGGCGAACGCCCGGGTCATCTCGACGTCCGACGAGATGCTCAACGAGCTCGTGAACCTGCGCCGATAGGCGGTCCGGAACCATCGCCGGGGAGCCCGGGGTCGCTCTGACCCCGGGCTCTCGGTGTCTCTCGAGGACCGGCAGGATCTTCCGCGCGAGCGGCAGGCCGCGCGGGATCGAGCGGCCAGGAGCGGCGGGGATCGCCGCCGCATGGGGGCGGTGCGTGGGGGCGGCGCGGGCGGCAACGCACGCATCCGCCGGCATCTGCACGCGGCGGCGGTCGTGCGCCGGCGCCCGGGCGCGGCATGGCACACGCGTTGCGGTAGGGGAGGCGGAGTCACCACCCCCACCGAGGCAGGGAGCCATGAGCGAGACGACGCCCGAGTCGCCCGAGGCGAAGGGATCCAAGGAATCCAAGGATGGCAAGGCGGGCGCCGATGCGGCGCCGGCCGCCGCGGCACCGGCGATGCCGGTGCTGATCGGCGTCATCGCCGGCGCGCTCGCGCTGGGCGGGACGCTCGGGGCGCTGCTGATCGGTCCGCCGCTCGTGCAGGTGCGCCAGAAGGCCACGCTCGCCGCGCGCATCGCCGCTGTCGAGGCCGGGCCGGACGCGAAGAAGCACGGCAAGGACAAGAAGAAGGGCAAGGACGGCGAGCACGGCGGAGGCGAGGCCGGCAAGTCGCCCGTGTACCGGATCGACAACGTGATCGTGAATCCGGCGGGCTCCATGGGTCAGCGGTTCCTGATGTGCTCTGTCGCCGTGGAGCTCGAGGACGAGGAGTTCGTCGAGGTGCTGCGCACGCGCGACATCGAAGTGCGCGACATCATCATCTCCACGCTCGAGTCCAACAGCCTGGCGCAGCTCACGCAGCCGGGCGCACGCGACAGCCTGCGTCACCGCCTCGCCTCGGCCCTGCACCCGGTGCTCGGCGAAGCGGGTGCCGACGCGCATCTCCGGGTGTTCCTTCCGCAGTTCGTCATCCAGTGAGCGTGGGCCGATGAGCGAGCCACTGAACCAGAAGGACGTCGACTCCCTGCTCAAGCGCACGACGTCGGGCGGCAAGCTGACGTCGGACTCGCTCACGCAGCGCGAGATCGACGCGATCCTGCAGCGCACCACGCCCGTGCCGCTCACGCCCATGGCGAGCGACGAGGTGTTCCCCTACAACTTCAGCCGGCCACCGCGGATCACCAAGGAGCGGCGCGCCACGCTGGAGTCGATCTACTCGCGATTCGCCCTGTCGCTGCAGGGCCTGCTCAGCTCGCTGCTCCGCACGCCGATCGACGTGGATGCGAGCAGCATCGAGCAGTCGATGTTCTCGGAATTCGTGCTGTCGCTGGGCCACCCGTGTGCGTCGTTCACGTTCGGCATCGGCGACCGGCTGGGCGCGCAGGGCGCGATCGACCTGAGCACGGACTTCTCCTACCACCTGGTCGACCGCCTGTTCGGCGGCCCCGGGGACGCAGTCGACCTGCACCGCCCACTCACGCCGCTCGAGCAGGCGGTCGTACGCAACTTCACCGACCGCGCACTCGGATTGCTGCGGGAGGCGTGGGCCGAGCACCTCACGATCGTGCCCAAGCTCACCGGCTTCGAATCCAACCCCGAGATGCTGCAGATCACCAGCCGCGAGGACAACGTGCTCGTGACCGGCCTCGAGCTGCGCTCCGCCGTGTTCCAGGGGTTCATCACCCTCTGCCTGCCCATGGCGGCGATCGAGACGTTCCTGCAGGAGAAGGGCAGCGCCCATGCCGGTGCCGCACGACTGACCGAGTCCGAGCAGCTCGACCAGCGCCGGCTCACCGTGGGCGGGCTGCAGCACGCCCACATCAGCGGTTCCGTGCGGCTGCCACAGTTGTGGCTCACCGCCCGACAGGTGGCCGACCTGCAGCCGGGCAAGGTGCTGCAGACCACGCACCCCGTGGATGCGCCCATCGAACTGCACCTGAACGGCCGGCTGCGATTCCGTGGCGCGCTGGGCCAGGTGCGACGTCAGCTCGGGCTCCGCGTCGCGGAGCGCGTGCACACCCCGGACGCCGAGAGGCCCGTCCGGACCCGCCAAGGGAGGGTGATGTGAGTCTCCAGGACCCGATCCCGGATCTGCCGTCGATCGCCGAGCTCGGCGCCGAGGACAGCTCCGGTCCGCAGTCGTTCGACGCACTGCTCGACGTCTCCATGCCGGTGGCGATCGAGATCGGTCGCGCCAGCATGACCGTGGCCGAGATCCTCCAGCTCGGTGTCGGGTCGGTGGTGCAGCTCGACCGCATCGTGGGCGAGCCGGTCGACGTGTACGTGAGTGACCGCCGCTTCGCGCAGGGAGAGGTCGTGGTCGTGGGCGAGCACTTCGGTGTACGCATCACCCGCGTGCTCGGACAGATCGCCAACTCCGAGGCGGCCTGACGTCCATGACGGGAGCCCTCGGACTGCTCGGACCGCTCATCATCTCGCTGGGGCTCTGTGCACTCGCCGCCGCCGTGCTGCGCCGCTGGCCGGCGCACGGACTGACGCGCACCCCGGGACTCACGCTGCGCGTGCTGCAGCGCGTCACGCTGGGCCCGCGCCAGGGGATCGCGCTGCTGCAGGTCGAGGATCGCGTGCTCGTGGTGGCGCTCGGCGACCATGGCGCACAGCTGGTCACCGAACTCGATGGCGAGGCGCGCACGCGTGCCCTCGCCAGCGTGCCGGCGCCGCTCCCCGGCGGATCCACGCTGACGAGTGGCGCGGGCGAGCTGCGCGCATTGCGCGACCTCGTCGCGCGCGGAGCGCGGGCGCTGGGCTCCCGCGCAGCACTGCTGCTGCTCGCGACCTCGCTGCTGGTGCCCTCCGCGGCCTCGGCGCAGACGGCGTCCACGCCCGGCGCGCAGCGGCTGACGCCGCCGCCGGTCTCGGCGCCCGCGCCTGCCAAGGGCCGCGTCGCCAACACCGCCGCCGTGGCGCCGCACTCCCGGCTGCCCGGCCCGGTCGTCACGCCGCCGCCGCTGCCGGAGGTGGACATCCGGATCGGCGAGGGCAAGGACCAGATCCGGCTGAGCGGTGCCGTGGGCCTCGTCGTTTTCCTGGGCGTGCTCACGCTGCTGCCCGCGCTGTTCCTGCTCATGACCAGCTTCACGCGGATCCTGATCGTGATGCACTTCCTGCGCTCGGCGCTCGGCACGCAGACCACGCCGCCGGGCCAGCTGCTCGTGGCACTGTCGGTGCTGCTCACCGGCGTCGTCATGCACCCGGTGCTCGAACAGACCAACCAGCGGGCGCTGCAGCCTTACTTCCAGGGGCAGATCACACAGGCGCAGGCGTACACCGAGGCGCTGCAGCCGTTCCGCGAGTTCATGCTGCGCAATGTGCGCGAGCAGGACCTGGCCACGTTCGCCAAGCTGGCGCACATCGAGGAGATCGACAGCGAGCAGGAACTGCCCACGCTGGTCGTCGTGTCCGCATTCGTGATCAGCGAGCTGCGCATCGCGTTCCAGATGGGCTTCGTGCTCTACCTGCCGTTCGTCGTGGTGGACGTCATCGTGGCTTCGGTCCTCATGAGCCTCGGCATGTTCATGCTGCCGCCGATCATGATCTCGATGCCGCTCAAGCTGCTCCTCTTCGTGCTCGCCGACGGCTGGACGCTGATCGTCCAGAACCTCGTCGCGAGCTTCCGCTGAGCCATGTCCGGCGCCCTGGCGATCGACCTCGTGCGGCACGCGGTGATGCTCTCGCTGCAAGTGGCGTCCCCCATGCTGATCACGGCGCTCGTGGTCGGCCTGCTCGTGAGCCTGTTCCAGGCGATCACGCAGCTGCAGGAGCAGACGCTCACGTTCATCCCCAAGCTGCTCGTCATCGCCACGGTGTTCGTGTTGGCGCTGCCCTGGGCGCTCAACCAGCTCGTCGAGTACCTCGCCACGGTGATCCGCAGCCTGCCGACGGTGGCCGGGTCATGAGCGCGGTGCCCGACTTCCTGCGCACGGCGTGGACGCCGGAGCTGTGGCCGACGTTCGTGCTGCTCACTGCGCGCATCGGCGGCCTCATGTCCACCGCGCCGTTGTGGTCGATGACCGCCATGCCGATGCGTCTGCGCTCGGCGATCACCCTGCTCGTGGCGCTGCTGCTCCTGCCGGGCGCGGCTCCCGTGCCCGCGCCCGCCCAGGTGCTCGACTTCCCGCTGCCCGTGCTGACCGAGATGGCGATCGGCTCGGCGATCGGCCTGGTGGCCGCAGTGCTCGTGCACGCCGCGACCATGGCAGGCGAGGTGCTGTCGCTGCAGATGGGGCTCTCGCTCGGCCCGGCGTACTCGCCCGTGCCGGAGATGCAGGTGAGCGGCGTCGCACCGTTCGTGTCGCTGATGGCGCTGTTCGTGTACGTCGCGGTGGGTGGCCACCTGATGATGCTCGAGGGACTCGCGGCCTCGCTCGAGGCGCTGCCGCCGGGCGGCGCGATCGACTTCGCCGGCGCCGCGCCGCTCGTCGCTGCTGCCGGCCAGATGTTCACGTGCGCTGTCACGATCGCCGGGCCTGTCATGGCCACGCTGCTGCTCGTCAACGTGGCGCTCGCGATCCTGAGCCGGGCCGTGCCGCAGATCAACGCCATGCTGCTGTCGTTCCCGGTCACCATCGGCGTCGGGCTGCTCATGCTGGCGGCGTCGCTGCCGCTGGTCTCGTCGACCACCGCACGCTGGTTCAGCGCGGTGCCCACCCAGATGCAGCGTGTGTTCGACACGCTGGCTCCGTGAGAGGCCGCCATGGCGGGTGACGACGGCCAGGAGAAGACCGAACAACCCACCGCGCGGCGCCGGCAGAAGGCGCGCGAGGAGGGCCAGATCGCGAAGAGCGCCGAGCTGTCCGCCGTGGCGGTCATGCTGGCCGGCGCGGCCATGCTCGCCACGTCCGGAGGCGCCCCGCTCGCCGACTTCGCCATGCGCATCACGCGCACCTCGGCGCAGGCGCTCTCAGGCGGCGAACTCACCGCGGCCGGCGCTGTCGAGATGCTGGGTGGGACGGTGCTCCAGCTCATGTGGGCCCTGATGCCGTTCGCGGTCGGAGTCACCGCGTTCACGTTGCTCGTGCAGCTCGCGCAGACGCGCGGGCTCGTCACCACCGCCACGCTCACCCCCAAGTGGTCGCACCTGAACCCAGCCTCGGGGATCAAGCGCATCGTGGGGATGGATGGCGTGGTCCAACTGATCAAGGCCGTGCTCAAGACCGCCGCACTCGGCGCAGTGACGACCGCCGTCCTGCACCAGTCCTGGCCCGAGCTGATGTCGCTGGCAGAACAGGGCGCTCCGGCGATCGCCGCGGTGATGCGCGTGCTCACGTTCAAGCTCGCCTTCGTCACTGCGTTGGCATTCCTGATCGTGGCGCTCGCCGACTATGGCTACCAGTGGTTCCGCATCGAGAAGCAGCTGCGCATGAGCCGCCAGGAAGTGGTGCTGGAGGGCCGTGAGTCCGAGGGCGACCCGCACGTCAAGGCGCGCATCCGTGCCATGCAGCGGCAGCACGCGCGCCAGCGCATGCTGCAGGCGGTGCCCAGTGCCGACGTGGTGATCACCAACCCCACGCACATCGCCGTCGCGCTCAAGTACGACGTCAGCGTGAGCAACGCCCCGGTCGTGATCGCCATGGGTGAGCGCAAGCTGGCCGAGCGCATCAAGGCGATCGCGAAGGCGGCCGGCGTGCCCATGGTGGAGAACAAGCCCGTCGCGCGTGCGCTGCTCGCGACGTCGGCGGTCGGTCATCCGATCCCGCCCGCACTCTACGCTGCGGTGGCTGAGATCCTGGCCTTCATCTACCGGCGCCGCCGTGAGTCGTCCGCTGGGGTGGCTGCGTGAGCAGCGTGAGCCTGCCGAGCGCGAGCGCCCCAGTGGGTGGGGCGGGCAGCGGCCCGTCGCTGCCTCCGGGGCAGGGGCCGCGCGCCCGCGGCCGTGCCGCACAGCCCACCGCGCCTGCGGCCGGATTGCGCATGCCCGCGCTCGCCGAGACGCTCGTCGGACTCGGCGTGGTGGTGGTCGTGGCGCTGCTCATCGTGCCGCTGCCTCCGTTCATCCTGGACGGGCTGCTCGCACTCTCGTTCGCCCTCAGCATCATCGTGCTGCTGGTGACGCTGTCGTGCCGCGACCCGCTCGAGTTCAGCATCTTCCCGACGCTGCTGCTGCTGCTCACGCTCCTGCGATTGGGACTCAACGTCAGCAGTACGCGCCTGATCCTCGCCACCGGGCATGCCGGCGAGGTGATCCGGGCGTTCGGTCAGTTCGTCGTGGGCGGCAACGTCGTCGTCGGGTTGGTGATCTTCCTGATCCTGATCGTGATCAACTTCATGGTCATCACCAAGGGCGCGGGGCGAGTGGCCGAGGTCGCCGCGCGGTTCACGTTGGACGCCATGCCCGGCCGGCAGATGAGCATCGACGCCGACCTGTCGGCCGGACTGATCGACGAGCATGAGGCGCGACGGCGCCGCGAGGAGATCAGCCGATACGCCGACTTCTACGGCGCCATGGACGGCTCGGCCAAGTTCGTGCGCGGCGACGCGATCGCCGGGCTCGTGATCACGGCGATCAACCTGGTCGGCGGGTTCGTCATCGGTGTCACGCAGCAGGGCATGAGCGCGGGCGATGCGCTGCAGACGTTCAGCCTGCTCACCGTGGGTGACGGCCTCGTCACCCAGATCCCCGCGCTCATCGTGAGCACGGCCTCCGGCCTGCTCGTCACGTACGGCTCCGGCGGCCACGCGCTCGGCCCGTCGCTCGGCTCGCAACTCACGCGCGAGCCGCGGGTCATGTGGATGGCAGCGGGGATCCTGGCGCTGTTCGGGCTCGTGCCCGGTTTGCCCACCCTGCCGTTCCTGGTGTTGTCGGCCGCCTGTGCCGGGCTCGCGTGGTGGCTGCAGAAGCAGGCCGCTGCGGCGCCGGCGAGCGAGGATGCGGAGGAGTCGGAATCGCCGAGCAACCCGTCGGGGCAACCGGCGCTCGCCGAGGTGCTCGCCGTGGAGCCGCTGGAGCTCGAGGTGGGCTATGGCCTGATCCCGCTCGTCGACGAGGCACAGGGCGGCGACCTGCTGCAGCGCGTCGGCATCCTGCGCAAGCAGCTCGCCTTCGAGCTCGGCGTGCTCGTGCCGGCCGTGCGGATCCGCGACAACATCCAGCTCAGCGCGCAGGAGTATGTGATCCGCGTGCGCGGCGTGCGCGCGGCCGGCGGCGAGATCCTGCCGCGTCAGCTGCTCGCCCTCGACACCGGCGGCGCCTCGGGCACGCTCGATGGCGTGCAGACCAAGGATCCGAGCTTCGGTCTGCCCGCCACGTGGATCGCGCCGGATCGCCGAGCCGCCGCGGAGTCGCTGGGCTGGAACGTGGTCGAGCCGCCCACCGTGCTCGCCACGCATCTCATGGAGACCATCCGGCAGCACGCCGCCGACCTGCTCACGCGGCAGCACGTGCGCGAACTGCTTGACTCGCTCAAGGAGGCCCACCCGGCGCTGGTGGACGACACGGTGCCCGGCCGCGTGTCGCTCGGCGTGCTGCAGCGCGTGCTGCAGCGCCTGCTCCGCGAGGGTCTGCCCGTGCGCGACCTGGCCGCGATCCTCGAAGCACTTTCCGATGCATCCGACAGCACCAAGGACCCCGAGATGCTCACCGAGCATGCGCGTCGCGCGCTCGCTCCGGTGTTCGTGCAGCTGCTCGGCGGCGAGCACCGCGCCGTGCGTGCGATCACCGTGGGGCCGCGGCTCGAACTGATGCTCATGCAGTTCTTCAGCCCGCGACCGCGGCCGGATGCGCGCCCGGTCGACCACGAGGATCTCACGCGGGCGCTGCAGTCGCTGCACCGGATCGCCGAGGAGACGCGCGCCGAGGGCCAGTTCCTGCCGCTGATCACGCCGCCGGCGCTGCGTGTGGGCCTGCGCCGGCTGATCGAGCCGGTGCTGCCACGCCTGCCGATCGTGTCGTTGAGCGAGTTGCCGACCCAGACCCCCATCCAGTCCATCCGAACCTGGGAGATCGCCCATGCCGCTTGAGGTCCTCACGGGGCACGACGTGCCCTCGCTGCTCGCCCGCGCCCAGCGCTCGCTCGGCGACGATGCCGTGGTGATGTCGGTGCAGCGCGTCCGCGAGGGCGGCCAGCTCCTGTTCGAGCTGACCGCGGCCGATGCGCGCACGGCGGCGCAGCAGCGCCAGCTCGAGCAGGCCTCGCGCCGCGGCGCGGCCGCCGTGCTGTCGGCCGACCGGCCGGGCGCATCGCCCGCGCTCGGGACCCGCCCGCTGCCGCGCACGACGCTGGCCCGCGCCGAGTCGCTCTACCGCGATCCGCGCGTCGCGTCGCCCGCAGCGCCTGCGCCGCCGTCGCTCGTGCCGCAGCGCGCCGGGCGATCCTCGCTCGTGCCGCGCTGGCCCGGTCGGGGCGACTCCGCCGCACCGCGCCGCGCGCGCCCCACGATCATCGCCCTCGTCGGGCCGACGGGCGCCGGCAAGACCACCACCTGCCCCAAGCTCGCGCACCACGCCTCGGCGTTCGCAGGCCAGCGCGTCGGATTCCTCAACCTCGACACGTTCCGCGTCGGTGCCGTGGAGCAGGCGAAGCACTGGGCCGAACTCGCGCGGGTGCCCGTCGAGACCGTGTGGGACCGCTCCGAGATCGGCCGCGCCATGCGCCGATTGCGCGACCGCGAGGTGATCCTGGTCGACACGCCGGGCCGCGGCCCGCGTGCCGCGAGTGACCTGACCGAGGTGCAGGCGCGGCTGCTCGAGGTGGTGCCGGACGAGGTGCATCTGCTGGTCCCGGCCGGACTGCAGACCCAGGTCGCGCGCCGGCTGATGACGACCTACCTGCCGCTCGGCGTCACGCATGTACTGCCCACCAAGCTCGACGAGCATCCCGAGGAACGCGTGGTCTTCGAGGTGGCGGCGCAGTTCGGTCTTCCCATGCGCTGGCTGGCCGATGGCCAGGAGGTCCCCGGCGACCTGCAGCCGGCGCCGCAGCACACGTCCCACGACCCGGCACAGGTGGTGCTCGCATGATCGACCAGGCCGCAGGACTGCGCGCGATGCACGCCGATGCGCCCACGGGGCTCGCGCCGCTCGAGGGCACGCAGGCCTGCGTGATCGGCAGCGGCAAGGGCGGCGTGGGCAAGTCACTGCTCGCCGGCCTGCTCGCGGCCGCGCTGGCCCGCCGCGGGCGCCGCACGCTGCTCGTGGACGGAGCGCAGAACCAGGGCAACCAGCATGTGCTGTTCGGCGTGCGCCCGGTGGCGTCGCTCGAGGCGCTGCTGCAGGGCGAGCGCACGCCGGAGGACCTGCTGGTCCCGCTGACGGACCACCTCGACCTGCTGCCTGCGGACTCCGGCGCCGAGACGCTGTATGGCCTGGGGCCGATCGACCGGGCCCGCCTGCATCAGCGCGTGACGCGGCTGTGGGACGACTACGAGCACGTGATCGTGGACGGCGGACCGGGCCTGGAGAGCGTGGTGCGGGCGGCCGCGATCCGCGCCGGGCGGCTGACCGTGGTCACCACGCCGGACCCGGCGGCCCTCAGTGACGCCTACGCGCTGCTCAAGATCGTGCACCTGCAGGTGCCCTCGATCCACATCGGGGTGATGGTCAACCGCGTCGCGGCCGATGACGAGCCCCAGTTGGTGTTCGACCGGCTGCAGCTCGCAGCGCTCCGGTTCCTGGGGCGCGGACTCGAGGATCTGGGCGCCGTCCCGGAGAGCGAGTCGCTGCGAGCCGCCGCGCGGCGGCCCGGCACCGTGCTCGGCATCGAGAGTGCGGGTGTCGAGGCCTGGGCTGACCGACTGGCGTCCGCCACCGCGGAGCCGGCCGGTCACGAGGGGGACCAGGCGAGGGGGCAGTGGGGATGACGGACCTCATCGATGCGCTCTGGAAGCGCTATCGGCGGTCGGGCGACAACGCCGCGCGCACGCAGTTGCTGGACCGCTACATCGGACTGGTCCACCACAGCGCACACCAGCTGGTCCGGCGCGTCTCACGCGAGATCGAGCTCGAGGACCTCGTGGGTGCGGGCACGGTCGGCCTGGTGCAGGCACTCGAGGGCTTCGATCCTGCGCGCGGGCTGGCGTTCAGCACGTACGCGATGCCGCGCATCCGTGGCGCCATGCTCGATGAGCTGCGCAGTCGCGACTGGATGCCGCGCTCGATCCGGGCCCGCAGCCGGCTCGTGGCGCAGGTGCGCAACGACCTGCAGCAGTCCCTCGGCCGCCAGCCGAGCTCCGAGGAGATCGCGCAGGCGCTGCAGGTGGACATGCCGACGTTCTGGAAGTGGCAGGAGGAGACCGACGCGCGCCGCATGCTGCCGATCGACCAGCCTGGACACGGCGAGGACGGCGCGCTGACGCTGTCCGAGAGTCTGGCCGACCTGCTCGCAGGCGACCCGAGCGACGCGATGGAGGAACAGGAGCGGCTCGCGGCGCTGCGTGAGGGATTCCAGCAGCTCTCGACGCGCGACCGGCTCGTGCTCACCCTCTACTACTTCGAGGAACTGAACCTGCGGCAGATCGGTGAGGTGCTGCACGTCTCGGAGTCGCGCATCTCGCAGATCCGCACGCGTGCGCTGCAGCGGCTGCGGCTGCTGCTGGTGGAAGGCGTCGAGGTCCCCGTCGAGGCCGAGGACGCCGCGTGAGGCGTTCCACGCTCCTCGCGGTCACGCTCACCGCGCTCGTGCTCGTGGCGGCGGGCCGTTGGCCCGCGACGTTCGCCGATGCGGGCACCGACGCGCTGCGCCAGAGTGCCCAGGCGGTGCTGGCCTGGCGGCCGCCGGCGCGCATCGCGGCGCCCCGCCCGGCACGCGTTGCGGTGCCGCGCACGCGGCCCGTCGGCCTCTCGCCGGAGGCGCTGGCGGCGACCACGGCCGCAGCAGGAGTCGCGCTCGTGCTGTCCCTCGCCGCGGCGCTCGCGTGGCGACTGCGGCCGCGGCACCTGCGCCGCCGCCAGCCGCTCGATGCGGCGCGCTGGCTGTCGCACGCGCCGCGCCTGGCGCGCTGACGCCGTCGGCAGATCCTGCCGCGTGAGCGGCGGCCGCTGCCGTACCGCGCCGGCCCTCGTCGCTCCCCTCGCCGCGAATCGACTGCGATCGCGTGCGATGCGCGCGGCGCGCGCTGCGGCACATGGCTTGCAGGACCGGGAGGGATGCGGCGTCCGCCGCACCGCAGTCCCCGGAGGCAGCCATGTCACTCGCAGGGATCGCTCACACCGCCCGCGCGCTCACGTACCACGTGCGCCGGCAGGAGGTGACGTCGAACAACCTCGCCAACGCGAACTCCGACGCGTTCAAGGCCGACCGCCTGTTCGCGCGCACGCTCGCCGGCGATGACACGCCCGTGCCGGTGCAGCAGACCGACCTCGGGCAGGGCACGTTCCGCGAGACGGGGCGTCCGCTCGATGTGGCGGTGGCCGGCGATGGCTTCCTCATGGTGCGCACCGCGGCAGGCGACCGTCTGACGCGCGGCGGTTCGTTCCAGATCGATGCCGGGGGCCGGCTCGTCGATGGTCATGGCGACCCGCTGCTGGGCACCGAGGGGCCGATCCACGTCGAGGGCGGCACGCTCGAGATCGAGGGCGACGGTGGCGTGCTGGTGGACGGCGCGCTGGTCGGCCGGCTGCGGCTGGTCGAGGTGCCCGAACCGCAGCAACTGCGCAAGGAGGGGCTGGGCCGCTATGCCACGGGCAGCCCGGTCGTCGCCGCGGACGAGGCACGCACCCGCGTGCGGCAGGGCGCCGTCGAGGAGTCCAACGTCGATCCACTGCTCACGATGGTCGAACTGATCACCATCCAGCGTGCCTACTCGGCCAACGCGGATGCGCTCAAGGCGATGGACGCCGTGCTCGGGTCCATCACCAACGAGGTGGGACGCGTCCAGTGACGCGCCCCGTCCAGGGAGAGGGAGACGCATGAACTCGAGCCTCCGCACTTCGGCGAGCGGGATGATGGCGCAGCAGCGCATGATCGATGTGCTCGCCAACAACCTCGCCAACGTCAACACCACGGGCTTCAAGCGCAGCCGCGTGAGCTTCGAGGACGTGCTCTACGAGACGCTCGAGGGCTCGCGCATCGTCAACTACAAGGGCGCGGCCACGGTGGCTCCGGTGCAGGTCGGCAAGGGCGTGCGCGTGGCGGCGATCGTGCGACTGCACGGCCAGGGCGCCCCGGAGCCCACCCAGCGGCCGCTCGATCTCGCGATCGAGGGCGACGGTTTCTTCCAGGTACTGCGCCCCGATGGCGGCACGGCCTTCACGCGTGACGGCGGCCTCACGGTGAGCGACCAGGGCCAGCTCGTCACCGAGAGCGGACACCTGCTGAGCCCCGCGATCACGATCCCCGCGGACGCCACCTCGGTCACGGTCTCACCCAACGGCACGGTGAGCGTGGTGAGCGGCGGGGACTCGACCGAGGTCGAGGTGGGACGCATCGAGGTGGCGCGGTTCCTCAATCCGAACGGCCTGCTGGCGGTGGGCGAGAACCAGTACGTGCAGACGCCGGCCTCTGGCGAGCCGCTGACCGGGTTCCCGCAGGACGAGGGCTTCGGCCGCTTGCTGCAGGGCATGCTCGAGTCGAGCAACGTCGAGATCGTGCAGGAGATGACCGACATGATCGCCGCGCAGCGCGCCTACGAGATCAATGCGAAGGCCGTGCGAGCGGGTGAGGAGATGATGCAGGTGACCAGTGACATCATTCGCTAGCTGGCTGATGATGGGGCTCTCGCCCCTGCTGCTCGCCACGCGTGGCGAGCAGGCCGCGGTGCCGCGGACCCTCGCGGGGCGCGTCAGCGAGCGCATCGCGTCGGTGTGGAGCGTGCCGGCCCGGGCGCTGCGTCTCGAGTGGGGGCACCGCTCCTCCACGACGCCGCTTGCGGCGGATGCGCCCTTCCAGCTGCTCGGGCGTGGCACGGGCGGCTGGTTCGTGGTCGTGTTCGATCCCGCGACGCCCGCTGCCTCGGCCGTCCGCGTGCGCGCCGGGCTGGAGCAGCCCGTCGCCGTGGCCGCGCGGCCGCTCGTGGCGGGCCAGACGCTGACTCCCGAGGATCTGAGCGAGGAGGTGCGCGTGCACTGGGGCGCGCCCGCGGGCACGAAGCTGTCGGAGATGCCGGGGCCCGGCTGGGAGATGCGGCGAGCCCTCGCGGCGGGCGAAGCGGTGACCGCACCGGCGGCGACACCGCCTCCCGATGTGCTGGCGGGCGAATCCGTGCGCTTCGAGTGGCGGACGGGCGAGGTCGAGGTCTCGGTCGTGGGCATCGCGCTGCATGCGGCACGCCGTGGCGAGCGCCTGCGCGCGCGGCTCGAGGAACGCCCGACGCGACTCGAGGGCACGGTCACCGCGCCCGGTCGCGCAGCGCTCCGCACGGAGGCCCGATGACGCGCGCACGCTTCGCGCTCGTGGCGCTGGCACTCGCGCTGCTGCCCGCGATCGCTCGGGCGCAGACGGATGCGGCGGCCGACACCACGGCCCTGCTCGCACCGGACAGCACTGCCGCCGCGGCGCCGCCGCCCGCCGCACCGGTCCGGCGGCGGGCCAACTGGATGAGCGACCGCGTCGAGCTGCGCCGCGGTGACGTGCTCACAGTGGTCGTCGATGAACAGACCGCGGCACGTGAGCGCGTCTCGACCGTCGCCACCGGCCACCGCTCCCAGCGTGCTGACCTCAACGCCGGCATCGGCGAGGACGCCCGCGTGGGTCCCAACAAGTCGTTCGGTGCGGGCATGAAGAGCGACTCGCGCGATGTGGGTGAGGCGAGCCGCGTCGGCGACCTCACCGCGGTGCTCACCGTGGTCGTCACCGACGTCGAGCCGAGCGGGCTCGTGCGGATCAGCGGCGCCAAGAAGGTCACGGTCGATGGCCGGCTGCAGGAGGTCGCGCTCACCGGCGGCATCTGGCCGCAGGACGTCTCGGTGCGGAACACCGTGCCCTCGGGCGCGATCGTGGATG
>CADEFY010000024.1 GCA_902826705.1 uncultured bacterium | reverse complement strand
CGGCGCCGGCCCGGAGGCCGATCGCGCTGAACGCGCCGCCCAGGTACACCGTGCTGCCCGACACCTCGAGCGCGCTGGGGGCGATGTTGGGGGCCGGGTTCCACGCCGTCACCGCGCCGCTCGCTGCGTCGATCGACGCCACGCCGGTGCGCGCCTGGCCGCCGATGCTCGAGAACGAGCCCAGCGCATAGACGCGGCCGCCTGCCACACTCAGCGCGCCCACGGAGCTGTTGGCGTCGGGGTTCCACGGCAGCAGCGCCGCGGTCCCCGCGTCCACGGCGGCCAGGCGGTTGCGCGTCGTGCCCGCGATCTGCGTGAACGAGCCGCCCAGGTAGAGCGTGCCGCCGTCCAGCGCGAGCCCCGAGACGATGCCGTTGCCGAGCGGATCCCACGCGAGCAGGGCTCCAGTCGTCGCATCCACCGCGGCCACGCGGTTGCGGGGCTGCCCGGCGACCGAGGTGAACGCGCCGCCGAACCAGACTGTCGCGCCATCGCTCACCATGCTGCCCACGCTCGAGGACGGATCGGGGTCCCACGCGAGCAGCGCGCCGCTCGTGGCGTCGACCGCCGCGAGGTGCTCGCGGTTCGTGCCGCCGAGGGACTGGAACGTGCCGCCGATCAGCACGCGCGAATCGAGCACGAGGAGCTTGCTCACGGTGGCCGCTGGGCCCAGCAGGGGATCCCATGCGAGTGCTTGTCCTGTGGCGAGGTCGATCGCGGCTGCCGACTGGCGGCGGAGCCCGTTGATCAGCGTGAACGTGCCCCCGGCGTACACCACGTCTCCCTGGCTCGCGAGCACGTTCACCGTGCCGCCCGCAGCGGGGTTCCACGCCGTCGCGGCGCCCGACACCGGATCGAGCGCGGCCAGGTAGTCGCGCGGCACGCCGGCCACCGAGCGGAACGCGCCGCCCACATGCGGCACGCCGCCGCGCACGACGATCGAGGCCACGCCCCCGTCCATCACGGGAGCCCATGCGGTGGGCACGCCGCTCTCGAGCCCCACGGCGGCCACCTGCCGGCGTGTCACGCCACCCAGGGTGAGGAAGTTCCCGCCCACGTACACGAGCGTGTCGTCGAGCGCGATCGCGTTGATGTCCGCGTTGGCGTTCGGATCCCAGCCGGTGATCGCACCGGTCGAGAGGTCGAACGCGCCGAGCCGGTTGCGAGGCAGGCCCGCGAGCGTGACGAACGATCCGCCCACGAGCATGCGGCCGCCCGCCCGCGTGAGCGCGAGCACCTGCGCGCCCGCGCCAGGGGCCCACGGCCGCAGCGCGCCGGTCGCCGTGTCGACTGCGGCGAGGTTCGCGCGCGCCTGGCCGCCCACGAAGAACACACTACCGCCCACGTACACCGTGGAATCGACCACGAGCAGCGCGCGCACATTGCCGTTCACGTTGGGGTTGAACGCGCGCAGCGCACCGGTGACCGCATCCACGGCGGCGGCGCGGTTGCGCGTCACGCCGCCCACCGTGCCGAAGTCGCCGCCCAGGTAGACCTTGCTCCCCTGCCGCGCCAGCGCGGCGACCGCGCCGTTCGCATCGGGGTTCCACGCGCTCACGGCGCCGCTGGCGGTGATATGCGCCACGTTGCGGCGCCGCACGCCGCCCACCGAGTCGAAGACGCCGCCGATGAACCATCCGCCTGCGCCGTCCTCGATCGCGGCGCGCACCTCGCCGATCACCTCCGGCGATTCCGCGCCGCGCACGAGCCCGGTCGCGGCATCGAGCGCCACGCCGCGCCCCCACATGGGACCCACGAGGCTGAAGGTGCCGCCGACGTAGAGCGTCTGCCCCGAGCGGGCCAGGGTCGTGACGCGGCCGTTGGTCACCCAGAGCGCGAGGTCGGAGGGCTCCGCGGCCGCGCGTGGCGGCGCGGCGAGCGCGAGCAGGGACAGGCAGAGTGTGAACAGAGCGGCGAGTGGGGCACGCGGAGTGCGCATGGAGGGCTCCTCGGGGCGGCGCGCGTGGGCGCGGGGGTCCGGAGGAGTGTTGGGCCAGCGCGCGCGACCTCCCGCACGCTCGCCCGGCACTCAGGCGTCGCCGTCGGGATCGGGCTCGAACGGCCCCACCGCGTGCGTCAGCGCCTCGCGCGCGTCGGCCTCGGATCCCGCGGGCACGCGGATCTCCATGGGCCCGGTGAGCGGGTTGTAACCGCCCAGGAAGCGGGGGGCGAGCAGGTCCTGCAGAAGCTCGCCGCGCACCTCGAACGCGACGCCGTGTGCCTGCAGCACCGACTTGGCCACCAGCACCTCGGCCAGGTTCGTGCTCCGCAGCACGACCACCGTGTCGGTCCACACCAGCTCGGGCGCGTCGCCTGCGCCCGGCTCCTCGGGGGCGAGCGCGCGCACCAGCGTCTCGCCGCAGGTGCGGCACACCGTGGCGGCCGGCGGGTGCTCGTCGCGACACTCGGGGCAGAACATGCTCGCGATGCTACCGCGCGTGCGCGGCTTCTCCCACTCCGCTCAGCGCAGCACCGCCGCGAGCCGGGATTCGAGCGCGGCATCGCTCAGCCGTGTGGGGCTGTAGTCGCGCACGATGCCCTTGCGGTCGATGAACACGTAGGTCGGTGTGGCCGAGCCGCCGTAGCGCTCCATGGACGCGGTGCTGAACGCGCGCGGAATGGGCCCGAGCCCCGAGTACACCGCCGTCCACACGCTGTCGACCCGCGCCTTCTCGGCGGCGCGGTCGTCGCCGTAGTAGCGCGTGATCGCGATCACGGCCAGCCCATCGGCGGCGTGACGGTCGCGCACGCGTGCGAGCGTGGCGGCCTGCGCCTTGCAGTCGCCGCACCACTCGGCCCACAGGAAGAGCAGCACGGGCCGGCCTCGCAGCGAGGCGAGCGACGGCACGGGATCGCCGATCCGGTCCTCGACCACCAGTTCGGGCGCCTCCGAGCCGGGCAGCGTCATCAGGTCGAGCCGCTTGTGGAGGCGCGAGCGGAACGCCGGCGGCCCCGGCCAGCGGGCCAGCTCGGCGCGCAACAGGTCGCAGGCGGCGCGCCGGCTGCGCACGCGCTCGAGCCACTGCGCCTCGACCTCGATCGCCGCACCCAGTGCCAGCTCGAGGTCGGAGTCCTTCGTGAGGTCCGCGCCAGCCGCCAGCCGCTCGGCGCACCGTGCGCGCACGTCGGCCGCGAGCACGCGCGCGCGTGCGGTGTCCCCCACGAGCATCGCCCCGCGCGCCAGCCAGGACAGGCCCAGCAGGTGCTTGCCGTCCTCGCCATGCTGCGCGCGGTGCACTTCGAGGATGTCCTCAGCGCTCTCGAGGTCGCCCGCCGAGAGCTTGGAGCGCATGGACTGCACCGGAGAGGGCGCAGGCGGCGGAGTCACCGCCGGCGCCGGCGCCGGAGGCACGGTGGCTGGGACCGGTGCCGACGGCGGCACCTGCGCGGCGGCGAACGATGCCGCGAGCAGCACGGCGCAGGCACACACGAGCAGTGAGCGGGAGCGGGTCATCGGCGGCCTCCGAGGGCAGTGGACGGCAATGGACCCGATGAGGAGAACGCCCACGCGGCATCGAGTTGTCACGACCGCGTCGGGACTACTCCAAGTAGGTGTAACCCGCGAGCCCCTCGTCGTAGCGGCGCATGAGCAGCGCCGACTCCTCGAGGGTGAGCAGTCCCTTGCGCAGCGCGTCCTCGTTGGCCTGACGCAGGCGCTGCATGAGGTACTGCTTGGTGTACTGCACGTAGCCCAGCACCTCGGTGACCGAGTCGCCCTCGACCACGTGGTCGATGCGGTAGCCGGTCTCGTCGATCGCCACGTGCACGGCGTTGGTGTCGCCGAACAGGTTGTGCAGATCGCCCAGGATCTCCTGATAGGCGCCCACGAGGAACACGCCCAGGTAGTACGGGCGGCCGTCGAACGGATGCAGTTCGAGCCAGTTCTTGACGTCACGCAGGTCGATGAACTGGTCCATCTTGCCGTCGGAGTCGCACGTGAGGTCGGCGATCACGCCGCGGCGCGTGGGCCGCTCCTCGAGCCGGTGCAGCGGCAGGATCGGGAACAGCTGCTTGACCGCCCAGTGGTCTGGCGCCGACTGGAACACCGAGAAGTTGCCGTAGTACGTGTCGGCGAGCCCCTTCTCGAGGCCCTCGAGGTCGTCGGGCACGTAGTCCAGCTCGCGGATGATCTTGAGGATCGCCTCACAGCATCCCCAGAACAGCTGTTCCACGCGCGCGCGGCCCTTGAGGTCGAGCAGCCCCAGGTTGAACAGACTGGCCGCCTCCTCCTTGAGCTGCAGCACGTCGTGATACGCCTCCTGGAAGTTCTTGCGCGAGATGCCACGCCACGTCTCGATGAGCTGCTGGATCACCGCCGGGTCGTCGGGGCTCACGGCGGGCGGCGAGTGGCCCACCAGCACCTCGTTCACGTCGAGCACGTTGAAGACCAGCACGGAGTGGTGCGCGACGAGCGCGCGGCCCGACTCGGTGAGGATGTCGGGATGCGGGATGCCCGCCGTCTCGCACGCGTCCTGGATCGTGGCCACGACGTCGTTGGCGTACTCCTGCATGGTGTAGTTGGTGGACGACTGCCAGTTGGTCGACGAGCCGTCGTAGTCCACTCCCAGGCCGCCGCCGGCATCGATGAACTTGAGGCCCGCGCCCGCCTTGGCCAGCTCCACGTACACGCGCGACGCCTCGCGCATGGCGTCCTTGATCGCACGCACGGCCGAGATCTGCGATCCGATGTGGAAGTGCAGCAGCTCGAGACAGTCGAGCATGCCCTCGGCCTTGAGCTTGTCGATCAGCAGCATGATCTCGGTGGCGGTCAGTCCGAACTTGGAGCGGTCGCCCGTGGACTCCATCCACTTGCCGGCGCCCTTGGTGGTGAGCTTGGCGCGCACGCCGATGTGCGGCCGGATGCCGAGCCGGCGTGCGACGTTGAGCAGCATCTCGAGCTCGCGATAGCGGTCGATGACCACGATCGGGTAGCGGCCGAGCTTCTGGGCCAGCAGCGCCGTCTCCATGTACTCGTCGTCCTTGTAGCCGTTCAGGACGAGCAGGGCGTCGGAGTGCTCGAGCAGCGCGAGCCCCGCGAGCAGTTCGGGCTTGGAGCCCGCCTCGAGGCCCAGGCCCAGCGGCCCGCCGAATCGCACCAGTTCCTCGACCACCTGGTGCTGCTGGTTGACCTTGATCGGGAACACGCCGCGATAGCGGCCGCGATAGCCGTACTCGCCGATCGCCGAGCCGAAGCACTCGAACAGCCGCTTCACGCGACTGTGCAGGATGTCCGAGAAGCGCATGAGGAGCGGCATGCCGACACCGCGGCGCTGCACGTCCTCGACCAGGTCGAACAGGTCCACGCTGGGCCCCTCAGGACCCGAAGGCGTGACCTCGAGGTGGCCCGCATCGTTGATGCGGAAGTACCCCCCCGACCAACCCCCGACGTTGTAGAGGTTGGCGGAGTCCTTCGTGGTCCATGCGCGGATGTCGTTCAACGGCGGCTCTCCTCCTGCGACAGTCGAGCGGCCGTGCCCCGCTCCGCACGATGCGGGGGGCTCCGGCCGCGCGGCAGATTACAGGAGATGCGGTCGCGCGTCAGGGCATCGGCTCGCGCCTCGAGGCGGGCGCAACGCCCCGAAGGCGAGCGGTGTCAGAGCCCGCCGACATGCCGCACGGCATTGCACAACAAGCGCCGCATGGGGGCGCTCCACTGCGCGGGGCCGCCGTAGCCGGGCGCGAGGTTCCAGTGCACCACTCGGCCGGCGCCGATCGGCGCGACCACCACAGCCGCGCCACTGACCGAACCGTGCACGAGCATCTGCGAGTCCGGATGATGCGTCGAGTCGCGGCGCGTGTGCCCGAAGGCGCAATCGGGCGGCAAGGCGAAGCTCGCCGGCAGGCCCGCGACCACGGGATGGGCCAGCATCACGCTGTAGTGCTCGGAGGTCTGGACGCTGTAGCTGCCGCGGCTCCCGGACACCAGCAGTGGTGCCACATTGGCGAACGTGGTCGCTCGGTAGTAGCTCAGCCAGTCCGTGGTGACCAGGCCGCCTCCCTCGGCGACGAATCGCATGAGGCGGGTGGCCATGAGGGTCTGCAGCGTGTCGCCATAACGCCGCCCCACCGGGAGCACGACCGCGGCATAGCGGCCCAGGTCCTGGCCGTCATACTCCGAGGCCTCCGGACCTTCGGTCACCTCGAGCCCATCCGCACGCAGGATCGCGATGAGCGAGTCTTCGCCACCTGCATCGCCGAGCACGAGGACCCGCGTGGACGGGGTGACGGCGCGGGGCGCGGTGGTCGAGCCACCGCATCCGGCGAGTGAGCAGGACAGGACGGCGAGGGCGAGGGCCACCAGTGGGCCGAGCAGGGTCGATCGGGACGCGCGAGGCATGAGCACTCCTGGAAGATGGGGGCAGGTTCTGCGGCGACGAGCCGCGCTCCCTCCCTCCTGCGCAGGAACCGCGTCGAACACGCGATCGCGTCTCCCGGCCCCTCTGGATCGAGGGGGCGCGACTCAGCGCGCGACGGCCGCGGCGGACGGAGCCGCCAGGGGAGACTCGAGTGCGCGCCGCAGGCTGGCCGCCTCGGCGAGGAGTCCTGCCGCCTCGTCCGCCCGGCCGCTCGAATGGAGCAGCCGCGCGAGCGCCTCGAGATTGTCGATCCGGTCGGGATGTCCATCGGGATACTGCCGCCGGTGCAGCTCGAGGGCCTCGCGAAGCAGCCTCTCCGCGCCGGCGACATCGCCCTGACTCTCACGGGCCGCTGCCACGATCATGCGAGCCAGCCCGACCCCCACGCCATCCGGGCCCAGCGCTTCCAGTCGGATCGCCAGCACTTCGCGAGCATGGCGTTCGGCTGCGGCGAAGCGGCGCAGCCCGAGTTCGGCGCGGGCCACGCCCAGGAGTGCGGAGGCGTAATGGCGATGCCGGGTCCCGAGCACACGGCCGTGGATCTCGGCGGCCCGCTGACACAGCGGCAGCGCCTCGGCCGACCGCCCCTGCAGGACGAGGCAGCGCCCGAGGTTCATGAGCGCCCGGGCGGCGTACGGGCCGTCCGCGCCGTGCACGGCGGCCGCGTGCGCGAGCCCGGCGCGGAACAACGACTCGGCCTCGGCGTGGGCACCCAGATCCACGAGGGCCATCGCGAGTCCATTGAGCGCGTCGATCACGTCGGGGTGGCGGGGTCCGAGCAGCCGGCGCTGCGTGGTGAGGGCCTGGCGGTAGAGCGGCACCGCTGCACGTGGTCGACCGCTCCGCGCCTCCAGGTAGCCCAGATCCTGCATGAGATAGCCGACCTCCGCGTGGTCGCGACCATGCACCTGCTGCGCCAACGTCAGCGCCTCGCGTCGGAGCGCCAGCGCCTCGTCGTAGCGTCCCTGCACCTGCAGGTTGGTGGAGTGCCCTGTCAGCGCGGCGATCACGATCGGATGGGCCGCGGGGCGCGCGCGCCGCGCGATCGCCAGCGCCTCGAGGGACAGCTCGGCTGCGGCCTCGACCTCGCCTCGGTCGTGCGCGAGCGTGGCGAGCAGGTCGAGAGACTCCGCTACATCCGCGGACGTGTCCGTCGAGGCCTCGCGGCGCAGGGCGAGCGCGCGGCGAGCCGCCTCTTCGGCAGGCTCCAACAGCACGAGTTGCTGGTAGACACTCGCCACCGTCATGAGCAGTCGCGCGCGGACCAGCGGCTGGTCGACGAGTCGCTCCTCCAACCGCTCGCGACCCCGATCGAGGAGTTCGCGGGCCGTGCGCTCGGCACCCTTGGTCTCACCGGGCTCCGAGGCTTCGAAGAGCGCCACGAGGAACTCGGACACCTGTCGTGCCGTCTCCGCTTCGAGCCGCGCCGAGTGCTCCGCAGCCCGCGCCCGGTCGCGCTCCTGCGCCACACGTTCCGCCTGGCGGACCGAGAGCGCCGCGAAGCCCCCCAGCCACAGCACGCCCGCTGCCGCGAGCGCCAGCGGGATGCGGTGGCGCGTCGCGAACTTGCCGGTGCGGTACCACCACGTGTCCGTGCGTGCGAGCACGGGCAGGCCCGCGAGATACCGCCTCACGTCGTCCGCGAGATGCTCGACCGACGGATAGCGGCGGTGCGGCTCGGTCCGCAGAGCGTACGCCACGATGGTGTCGAGGTCCCCAGCGAGTCCGCGCCGGGGACGGCGGTCGCGATCGCCATGCGAATCCGAACCTGGTCGCTCCGCCACCGACGTGCGCCACGCCTGACTCGGTGGCACGACGTCCACACGGGCATCCCGCTCGCCGCTTCGGAGGAAGTGCGATGCCGGCGTCACCGGGCGCACGCCTGCGAGGAGCTCGTAGAGGATCACGCCGAGGGCGTACACATCGGAGCGGGTGTCCACCGGAGTGTCGAGCAGGCCGGCCTGCTCCGGACTCATGTAGTCCGGCGTGCCGAGCCACTGGCCCTCCTGGGTCATGCTCGCCTCGGGACCCTCGGAGGGGTCGAGCGCCTTGGCGATGCCGAAGTCGATGACCTTGGGCACGGCCGCACCATCCTGCGTGCCCACCAGGATGTTGCCGGGCTTGAGGTCGCGGTGGAGGACGCCGCGCTGATGGGCGTGCTGGACCGCCGCGCAGACGCGCACGAACAGCTCGAGTCGCGATCGCACGCCGAGCGAATGTGCATCGCAGTATTCGGTCAGTGACTCGCCCGCGACGAGTTCCATGGCGAACCAGGGCCGCCCTTCGGAGTCCGAACCCGCGTCGAGCACTCTGGCGATCGCCGGGTGGTCGAGCCGGGCCAGCACCTGGCGTTCGAGGGCGAACCGCTCGAGCACGCGCCGGCTGTCCAGACCTCGCTGGACCAGTTTGAGGGCGACTTCACGCCGGATCGGCTCCTCCTGCTGTGCGAGATACACGCGCCCCATGCCTCCCTCGCCCAGCAGCCCGAGGATGCGGTAGGGGCCGATGCGCGCGGGGGCTCGAGCCGCCGCCTCCTCGCCCGGCGGGCGAGCGGCCATGCGATCGAGCCTCCCTCCGGGTCGCAGCAGGTCCGCGGGCGTGCTCGAGCCGCTCTCCTGCGCGAGCAGGGACTCCACCTCGGCACGCAACGACGCATCGCCGGCGCACTGCTCATCGAGCAGCGCCTCGCGTGCCGCGTGCGGTGCCGCCAGCGCGGCCAGCACGATGGCGCGCACGCGCGGATAGCGATCGGGGATCATGTCGGCCCCGCCAGCTCACGCTTGAGCCACAGGCGCGCCATCGACCAGTCGCCATCGACGGTGCGCGGCGACACGCCGAGCAGGTGGGCGACCTCTTCCACCTTGAGACCGCCGAACACGCGCAACTCCACGACGCGGGCCGCACGTGGGTCCACCGCCGTGAGCCGCAGCATGGCCTCGTGCAGCGCCAGCACCTCGACGTCATCCGCAGTGGCGGCCTCGGCCTCGGACAAGGAGACACGCGTCCAACCGCCGCCGCCTCTCCGCACGGCGAGGCGCTTCCTCGCGTGGTCCACCAGGAGCTGACGCATGGCCCGCGCGGCGATGCCGAAGAAGTGCGAGCGATCCTGCCAGTCGACTCCTCGCGCATCCACCAGCCGGAGCCACGCGTCATGCACGAGGATGGTGGGTTGCAGGGTGTGCCCGGGCCGTTCCCGGCGCATCAGCGCGTCTGCCAGCGCCCGGAGCTCGTCATACACGAGCGCCAGCAGCCGCTCGGCATCCTCGGGCGAGGCCCCTGGATCGCGGGCCAGCCGGTGGAGGATCGCGGTGACCTCGGAGCGGGGCGGAGTGGACAGGCGACCCCCAGGGTGATCGTGGCCGACGGACACTAAGCGAGCCGCACCTGGCCCCGCCACTGGGACTGGCCGACCGGTCGGGCGAACGGCGGCGAAGGGACCGGCTGGCCAGTTCTCAGCCCCCGGTGGCTCAGACGTGGGCGCCGGCAGTCCCGGCGGCCGACCTCCGCGCCACAAACCCCCGCCAACAGGACAGGTCCGGGTCTTGCACTGCGGCGTGCGACCTCTCTCGCGCACCGGGCGCCGACCCGGGTCGCGAACGCCCCAAGCCCCTCCTCCCCGCTCGGTCCGGCCGGCCCCCGGGGAGACCGCACAAAGGAGCGCACGATGGCGCCGCTGCTCAAGAACCTGCTCGGGAACGGATCCAGGGACCGCGAACTCTCCGAGGAGCTGCGCGCCATGCTGCAGAAGCTCGAGGCCGAGCGGCTGCGCAACGAGCAGGTGCTGGAGCAGGTCAAGGCCGCCACCGAGCGGCTGGGCTCGCTGGGCGAACCGGTCACCAAGGCGAGCGCCGACGTGGACGCGCTGCTCAAGCGCCTCGCCACGCTCGAGCAGCGCTTCGGCGTCGTCGATGCGCTCGTGCCGCGCATCGAGGCCCTGAGTGAACGCGCCTCGAGCCTCGAGCACGGCCAGCAGCGCGCGCAGGCGCAGGTGGTGGACGCGCTCGAGGACGCCAAGAAGGTGCGGGCCGAGTTCGACGACATCGGCCAGAAGATCGCGCTGGCGCTCACGCTCGAGTCCAAGCTCGAGGGCTTCCTCGAGATCGAGAAGCCGTTCCAGGCCCTGCGCGGCGAGGCCGACACGCTGCGTGGGCAGGTCGAGGGCACGGGCGAGCAGCTGGGTAAGCTGCGCGAACAGCACGACCGCATGCGCGACAGCCACCAACTGGCGATGTCCAAGATGGAGGCGCTCGACCGTCGTCGCGAGGAGCTGAGCCGTGACCTGCAGGACAAGGAGCGCCGTGTCGCCACGGTGACCATGGCGGTGAGCGGCATCGACGGCATGCAGCACACGATCGACGAGGTGCGCCGCGAAGTGGGCACGCTCAAGGCACTCGGCGACTTCGTGTCACAGAGGAGCGCTGCCCTCGAGGCCCAGCGCGAAAGTGTCGAGAACGCGCTGGCGCGCGTGGATCAGCTGGACCGCTCCATGAAGCAGGTCGACGCCGGCGTGCGCCAGCAGCAGGACAACGAGAAGTCCCTCGCGGCGCTGCAGGATGCGGTGAGCAACGTGCAGTCCCTGCACGAGACGGTGCTCGAGCGCTCACGCGAGATCGCGCGGCTGCAGAGCGAGTCCGACGAGCAGGCGCGCGCCACGCGGCAGGACCTGGCGGCGGTGCAGGACCAGCTCAAGAACGCTGTGCAGCGGTTCGAGTTCGAGAGCCATGGCCTGGAGTCGGTGAGCCAGCGCATGACCGACATGCGCAACGCGCTCAGCGACCAGGAGAACCGGTTCAAGTCGCTCACGGCCACGTCGCAGACGTTGGGGCAGGTCAGCGCGCAGACGCAGTCGCTCGCCGCTCGCATCGAGTCGCTCGCCGGACAGTTCGAGCACCTCGAGGGCGACTCGGCGCGGCTCGAGGCCGTGCGCCGCGAGCTGGAGCAGCTCGCTCAGAAGTCAGGCGCGGCGCTGGGTCAGGTGCAGCGCATCGAGCGCGCGCAGCCCGCGGTCGAGGCCGCGCTGCGCGACCTGCAGCAGCTGCAGGGCGCCCAGGCGGGGTTGGAAGACGCGCTCGAGCAGACGCGCGTCGCGCACGAAGAGGTGTCGCGCGCCCTCGCGTCGCAGGCCGAGCTGCGGAGCTGGCTGGGCCGCGTGGAGCAGCAGCTCGCCACCATGCGGACGCAGGCTGCGCAGGTGGAACAGCACGTCCCCACCCTCGAGCGCGCTGCCACGCAGTCGGGCCAGGTGCTCGAGTCGCTCGCGGCCATCGCCGCGCAGCGCGGCATGGTCGACGAGGTGTCGCAGCGTCTCACCGCGCTCGCCACGCAGAGCGGCCATCTCGATGAGCGGGGCCGCCAGCTGTCGAGCCGCATGGAGTCGGCGGAGAAGCGCTTCGGCGGTCTGGCGGCACAGGCCGAGGAGGCAGCCCGCATGACCTCCGAGATCGCGGCGGTCGCGAGCGGCGTCACCGAGGCGTCG
This sequence comes from uncultured bacterium, assembly GCA_902826705.1. Lineage (GTDB taxonomy): Bacteria > Eisenbacteria > RBG-16-71-46 > RBG-16-71-46 > RBG-16-71-46 > CADEFY01. The sequence continues at coordinate 5,790 of CADEFY010000024.1, read as the reverse complement.
CAGCAGTCGGAGTCGATCGCCGAGCGGGTCGCGGCCGTGACCGCGCACTGCGAGCAGGTGGAGGCGCTGGCGGCGCAGACGCAGGCGCTGCGCGCGACATTCGATCAGCGCCAGCAGGCCATCGACAAGTCGCTCACCGACCTCGAACGGGCCACCACGCTGCGCAAGGAGGCGTCCGCCTCGGCGGCGCAGCTCGGCACGCTGGCGGAGTCGCTCGCGCGTTCGCTGGCCGAGGCCGAGGCGCGCGCGCAGCAGGTGGGCGGGCTCTCGGACCAGCTCGAACAGCGCGCCACCGCGCTCAAGCCGATCGAGCGCCGGCTCGAGGCGTTCGGCCAGCAGCTCGCCGCCTGGGAGCTGGTGGACCAGGAGGTGCGCCGCTCGCTCGAGCAGATCGTCGCGCGGCAGTCCACGGTGGAGTCGCTCGGGGCCGACCTCGAGCGCATGTTCGCCATGGCCGAGTCCACTGCGGCCGACGTACGGCAGATCACCGGCGCACAGCGCGAGATCGCCGAGAGCCGCGCGCTGCTCGACACTGTCTCCGGCCGCTTGGAGGACATCCGCACGCAGGCCAGCGCGCTCGATGAGCGCAGCCGCCAGCTCGCCAAGGCCGAGGACCGTCTGGCTCGCGCCGACGCGCTGCTCGTCGACGTGCGGTCCAGCATCGACACCCTCCAGGGCCAGAAGGTCGTGGTCGACCAGGCCGTCGAGAAGGCCGGATCGCTGCGCACGCTGCTGAAGCAGGCCGAGTCGATGATCGAGGGGCTCCGCGAGGAGCGCGAGGTCTCGGCCCGTGTGCGCGCCACGCTGAGCGTGGTGGAGCAGGACGACCTCGCCGGTGGCGACGACGACGACGAGGAGCCGATCGCGCGAGCGGCTTGAGAAGGATGATCCGCGGCGGGCGGACGACCGCCCGCCGCGGCTTCGTCGGGTCCACGCGCCGTGTCCCGCCGCCGGGTCGCGGACACAGTCCGCGCGCTCGCCGCTCGCTCGTCCGCGCCCGTCGCGCTGGGGCTGCGCTTCGTCGTCCTCATGCGGAGGCCTTCGCGTCCCGCGACGTAGTGTCGCTCCGACGCTCCCCGCGCCGACCGATCGCACCCATGAGGCCGCTGTGACACGACGCCTGCCGCTCGCCGCACTCCTGCTCGGACTCCAGCTCGATGCCGACCCGGCGTCCGCCGACCGATTCAGCGGCGCGCACGGTGCGATCCGCCTCACGCCCCCGCGAGCCACGGCGGCGCCGCGCCTCGACGGCCGGATCGATGCCTCCGAATGGGAGGCCGCGGCCCTGCTCGAGGGCTTCACGCACGGTCGGCCCGTCGAGGGCGTGCGCGACAGCCTCGGCACGCAGTGCCTCGTGATGTACGACCAGCGCAACCTGTACGTGGCGTTCCGCTGCCCGGAGCTCCCGGGTCAGGTGCAGGCGCCGGTCGCGCACCGCGATGACATCTGGAGCGGCGACTGGGTGGGCGTGAGCATCGACTCCTATCACGACCGGCAGCGCTCGTTCTTCATGGGCGCCAACCCGCTCGGAGTCCAGGCCGACGGCATCGACCAGGAGGGGCGCGACACCGACACCTCGCCCGACTTCCAGTTCTCGAGCCAGGGCCGTGTCACGGAAGCGGGCTTCGAGGTCGAGTTCGCGATCCCGTTCAAGTCGCTGCGATTCGCCCCGAGCGAGCAGGTGACGTTCGGGTTCAACGCGATCCGCGACCAGCGGCGCACGGGCGCGCACATGTACTGGGCGCCGATCACCCGCGAGATCTCCGGCTATCACCGGCAGATCGGCGACCTGCAGGGGCTCGAGGGGATCCGCCCCGGCCGCAACTTCGAGGTGATCCCCTACATGACCGGGGCCAGCGCCGGCGCGCGGCAGCCCGAGGGCGTGCGATGGGATCCCATGGAGTCGCGTCAGGGCTTCGATCTCAAGGCGGGCCTGACGAGTGCGGTCACGGCCAATGTCGCCGTGACGCCGGACTTCAGCCAGGTCGAGGCCGATGCCGGCGTACTCGACGTGAACCTGCGCAACGCCATCTTCTTCGCCGAGAAGCGGCCGTTCTTCCTCGAGGGCGCCGACATCTTCCAGACCACGATGAACATGGTGTACACGCGCCGCATCGTGGACCCGCTCTATGGCCTCAAGCTCACGGGGAAGTCGGGCAAGACGGCCTTCGGCGTGCTGAACGCCGCCGACCGCAGCGTCTCCAAGCCGGTCGAATCGCTTCCGGATGCCGCCAACCCATACCTGGACCACGACGCGCAGTTCACGATGAGCCGCGTGCGGCATGACTTCTCCAATGACTTCAGTCTGGGCGCGCTGCTCACGACCCGCGACCATCGCGATGCCACCAATCGAGCGCTGTCAGGCGACACCCGCATCACGTTCCTCAAGCGCTTCACATTCGCGATGCAGACCACGCACACCTGGAACCGCGACCCCGACTTCGCCAGTGCGATCGCGGCACTCGACTCGGCGTCGCAGGTCAACGTGCGGCCGAGTCTGCGCGGACTGAACGGCCGCGCCACGGAGGGCACGGCGACGCACGCCGAGCTGAACTACGGCTCGCGCTCGTTCGAGATGTACTCGCACATCGAGGACATCACGCGCGACTTCAACACGCTCTCGGGGTTCTTCAACCGGCCGGGGACGTTCGAGGTGTACCACTGGGGCGCCGGGCACCTGTTCCCCAAGCAGCGCACCTGGTACGAGCAGATCCAGCCCGAGTTGTCGGTGCAGCACCTGTACGACCACGGCGAGCAGGGCGTCACGGGCAGGCTCACCGACTTCTCGTTCCGGCCGCGGCTCATGGTGAAGATGCCGGGCAGCAATTACTTCGCGTTCGGGTTCAACCGGCTCTACACCTACTTCGACGGGCACGAGTTCGATCCGCGATGGCGCGGATTCCTCGAAGGCGAGTGGAACAGCGGTCGCCGCATCCGGCCGGGCTTCTTCGTGAGCTACGGCGACGAGGTGATCTACTCCGAGAGCGCTCCGGCCCTCAGCACCGATCCGAACCTATGGACCACGGTGCGCCTCACCGACCGCCTCGATGGCACGCTCGAACTCTCCACCACGCGCATCACGCGCCGCGAGGGCGGCTCGCGCTTCGCGCAGGCCGTCATCCCGCGGGCGAGGCTCGCCTACCAGTTCAACCGCGAGCTGTCGCTGCGCTGGATCACCGAGTTCCGCGACCGCCGCCAGTTCGACACGTCGAACGCGCTCATCGACCACACGCGGGGCTTCACCAACGACGTGCTGTTCACCTACCTGCTGCGACCGGGCACCGTGCTGTACCTGGGCTACGGCGCGCGACTCGGCGCGGAACAGGACGCGGCCCTCAGCCCGCGTGCGCACAGCCTGTTCATGAAGGCCAGCTACCTCTGGCAGATGTAGCGGCGCGGCAACCTCGCTGCGGGCTCGCGCGTATCCCGCAGCACCGTCGTCCGACTCGAGGGAGGTCGCGCCATGCCCGCTCTGCTGCCCGCGCTCGCCGCGCTGCTGCTCACCGCGGCTCCCATCGCAGCCGCGTCCCCACCGCCGCTGGACTCGCTGCATCTCGAGTCGCGCCGGATCACCAGCGCCAAGGGCATCGTGATCGAGGCCCAGGAGGGCTGGCTCGGCGTTCCCGAGCGCCGCGGCGTGGCCGCGAGTCGCAGGATCCCGATCCGGTTCGTGCGGCTGAAGAGCCCGACCCGGCCCGACGGCCCCGCCCTCTTCTACCTGGCAGGCGGCCCGGGGGACACGGGCACGGGGGCGGTGCGCGACCCGCGATCGCTCGACCTGTGGGCCGCCTTCCTGGCCGCAGGCGACGTGGTCCTGATCGACCAGCGCGGCACGCGTGACCCGCTCCTGCGCTGGGACTGGGACGGCCCAGTCCCCGCCGACTTCTTCGTGAACGCCGACACCGCGCGCGCACACGCCATGCGCGTGGCCCGGCGAGGGGCGCAGGCGATCCGCGAGCGACGCGTGGACCTGGCGGGCTACACCACGCTCGAGAGCGTGGCCGACCTGGAGGAGCTGCGCGTCGCACTGCGCCTGCCCCGCATCTCGCTGCTCGGGTTCTCGTACGGCACGCATCTCGGGTGTGCGTACCTGCGGGAGCACGGCGAACACGTGGCGAACGCGATCCTGGTGGGCAACGAGGGACCCAGCCACACGTACAAACTGCCGTCCGCGGCCGAGACGCAATGGGCCAGGCTCTCGCGACTGGCCGCCGCCGATCCGGCGATCGGACGCGATGTCCCGGACCTCGGCGCTCTGCTCGACCGTGTGCTGGCCCGGCTCGCGCGGCAGCCCATGACCGTCCCGCTCGAGCACCCCGTCACCAAGCAGCGGATCCCGGTCGCCGTGGGGCCCTTCGGTCTGTTGTTCGTGCTGCGCGCCGACCTGGGCGACGCGACCGACCTGCCGGTGTTCCCCCGCCTGCTCTGGTCGATCGAACACGGCGACAGCTCGGCGCTCGCCTGGTTCGTCGCCAAGCGCGCGGGCATCGCGCTCGCCGCGCGCGGCATGAGCGCCGCGACCGACGCCGCCTCGCACGCGAGCGCCGGCCGGCTCGCGCTGATCGCGAGCGAAGCGCCGACGAGCCGGTTCGCCGACGTGGTGAACTTCCCGTTCCCCGAGACCGCGCCCGTGTGGAGCCCGCATCCGCTCCCGGATACGTTCCGAGCGCCGCTGGTGTCCGACGTGCGCACGCTGTTCCTGAGCGGGGAGCTGGACTGGAACTCCCCGCCGTACCAGGCGGAGGAGATCCGCTGGGGCTTCACGCAGAGCACGCATCTCGTGGTGCGGAACGCCGGTCACGAGCAGACGCTGTGGCAGAACCCGGGCGCCGTGCCGCTGCTGGTCGACTTCCTGCTCGGGAACGACGTGAGCACGCGCCGCATCGACCTGCCGCCGATGCGGTTCGTACCGCTCACCGGCCGCCACCCGTCGCCGAGCCATCCGTCGGTGGAGTGACTGGGCGGCGCCACCCTTCGCCGCCACACCGCGCTCGGCAGCGGGCCGGATTCCTGATGCAGGCAGCCACGCGCTCGGGTACCATCCATGCCCTCATGATCCGGCGCCCCCTCCTCCGCTCCTGCCTCCTGCTCGCCGCCCTGGCACTCAGCGCACTGGCCGCCCCCGCGCTGGCGCGCCGAGCCCCGCTCCCCGCCCCGGCACGGCCCACGCCCGAGCGCGTGTGGATCGCGCGGCTCCAGGGCCGTTCGCTCGACGACGCGCTCGCCACCGGCGCCCGCGTGTTCGATCGCACGCCGGACCTGGTCGTGGTGGCCGATGAGCCGTCCGCCAAGGCGCTATCCGACGCCGGCCTCGCGGTGGACCCGCCGATCCTGCTGCCCGCGGGGCGCACGATCTCCCTGCTGCGCGGCCACGAGGACCCGTCGCACGCGCCGCTCGACGCGGCGTCGCTCCTCGCACACGGCATCCGGATCCTGTGGCAGCACGGCTTCGACGCGCTCGTGGCGTCCGACGGACCGCCGGCCGAGATCCCCGCGCTCGAGCACCACCACCGCAAGGCGCTGCGCACGTCACCGCTCCGCCGCAGCGCGACGCTCGAGGCGCACCAGCAGACCACGGCGACCGCGTTCGCGCCGATCATCCAGACCATGGTCGACCAGGTCTCGGGCCCGGAGCTGATCGCCGACATCGGGCGGCTGGCCGGTCGCTACGGCGTCACCGTGGGCGGCGTGCCGCACACCTTCACGACCCGCTCGAGCAACACGACGCAGTGCGACCTGGCGGAGCAGTACGTGTTCGAGCGCTTCCAGCAGATGGGCTTCACCGACGTC
>CADEFY010000023.1 GCA_902826705.1 uncultured bacterium | reverse complement strand
CGCCCCGCGCACCGGCATCCTGGGCTCCATCCTGGGGATCCTCTGGCCATGATCCGGACTTCCACTCTCGCGCGGATCGCGCTCTTCGTCTGCTCGCTGCTCCCACTCGCCGCGACCGCGACCGCGCAGTCGCGCATCGCCGACCTCACGCGGCACCCGGGCGCGGTGCCGCGCCGGCTCGTGGGCTACGGCCTCGTCACCGGTCTCGACGGGACGGGCGACCGCAGCCTCGGCGTCTCGGGGGCGAGCACGCCCTCGGTACGCTCGGTCGTGAACCTGCTCCGGCGCTTCGAGGTCGAGGTCCCGCCCGAGCACCTGCGCCTGCGCAACGTCGCGGCGGTGCTCGTCACCGCCGAAGTCTCGCCTTGGATGCGTGCGAGCGGCCGCTTCGACGTGCAGGTCGCGGCCCTCGGCGACGCGATCTCGCTGCGAGGCGGAGTGCTCTGGATGACGCCGCTCGTCGAGGACGTGGGCCGTGAGGCGGTGGCCACCGCGCAGGGCGCGCTGTTCCTGGCGGATGAGGGCGGCCGTGGCTTCGCGCGCCGCGGCAACTCCGCGCGCATCCCCGACGGGGGGGTGCTCGAGGTGGATCCCGAGTCGCCGCCGCCGCCCACGACCCAGTTGGTGCTTCGCGAGCCCGACCTCGCCACCGCCACGCGGATCGCGGCGGCGATCGACGCGGCGTTCGGCGCGGGCCGTGCGCGGGTGCTCGATCCGGGGGCGGTCGCGCTGAGCGGCGCTGGCGGCGCCGGCGCGCCTGACCTGGCGTTCCTCGCCGCGGTCGACACGCTGCGGGTGCGCGCCGAGTCGCCGCCGCGGATCGTGATCGACGCCCGCGAGGGCACCGTCGTGGCGGGAGGCGACCTCACGATCGGCGCCGCGGTGATCCAGCATCAGGGCATCACGCTGCAGGTGGGCGGCGCGGCCGCGGACACCTCGCGTGGAGGAGGCGCCGGCCTGCTGCGCGTGGAGCCGAGCGCCAGCGTGCGCACCGTGGCAGCCGGGTTGCATGCGGCGGGTGTGCGGCCGCAGGACCTGGCCCCGATCTTCGAGGCGCTGCGCGCCTCCGGCGCACTGCGTGCCGAAGTGGTGGTGCGATGAACGACGTGACCGCAGCCCGGCCTGCCATGAGCGCGAACGCCAGCCCGCATGAGCGGCTGCGCGCCGCCGCGCGTCAGCTCGAGGGCGTGTTCGTGACGCAACTGCTCAAGGCCATGCGTGAGAGCAGCCGCCAGGGCGGACTCGCCTCGGACTCCTCGGGCGAGCAGTTGTTCACCGATCTGTTCGACGAACGCATGGCGCAGGAAGCCGCGCTCCGGTCCCGCAACGGGATCGGCGAGGCGATCTATCGCCAGATGGCCCGACGCATTCCCGCGGACACTCCCGTCCCCACCGATCCGGAGAGCCGATGACACTCGCCACCCCGACCGGCCTCGCGCCGGAAGCCCGTCCCGCTGCATTCGACCGCCTCACCGAGGGGCTCGAGCGCGAGCTGGCCCTGGTCACCGAGCTGCGCGAACTGCTCGCGTCGCAGCGTGCCGCGATCGCCACCGGCGACACCGAGGCCGTGCAGCAGTCCTGCGACCGCATCGCGCAGGTGCTGCAGTCCATGGAGTCCGCCCGCCGTGTGCGCACGAGCGCGCTCGAGGCACTGCACGTGCCCGCCGACACGCCACTCTCCTCGCTGCCCGAACATCTCGACGGCCCGATGCCGGCGGCGCTCGAGGCGGCCCGAGTGGCGCTGCGAGCGGTCGCAGAGCAGACCGCAGCCGATGCCGCGGTCCATCATGTCGTGCTGCGCCGCACCGTGGAGTCGGGCGAGGCGTATCTGCAGGCGCTGTTCTCGTCGGCCAACGATCCCGAGCCGGTCTATCGAACGACCGAGCGCGCACCCGATCCCTCGGCCGGCTTCGTGCTGGACCGGCGGGCCTGACATGTCGCTCGCCAGTCTGCTCAGCATCGCCCGCACGGCCCTGCTCACACACCAGCGCGCCATGGATGTGACGGCGCACAACATCGCCAACGCGAACACGCCCGGATACACGCGGCAGAAGCTGCTGCTCACTCCGGAGACGCCCCAGTGGGGCCCGCTGTTCTCCACTGGCCGCGGCGTCACCGCGGCGGGCATCCAGCGTACGCGCGACGCGTTCTACGACTCCACCTTCCGCACCGACAGCGGCACGATGGGCCGCTCAGGCACCACCTACGAGTACCTGGGGCGCATCGAGGCCACCATGGGTGAGCCCTCCACGACCGGGCTCGCCTCGGCGCTCGACGGTGTGTTCCGCGCGTTCGCGGACCTGTCCGGGGATCCCGCGAGCGGACCCAATCGCGAACTCGTACGCCAGGCGGCAGGCCGCGTCACGCAGCAGCTGCGGTCCATGTCGAGCACGATCTCGAATGTGCGGCAGGACGCTCTCGAGGACATGCGCGTGCAGGTCGATCAGGTCAACCAGCTGTCGCGGCAGATCGGCCAGCTGAACGGCCGCATCCTCGCCTCAGGCGGGCCCAGCCACACCGCAGCGGACCTGATGGACCAGCGCGACCTGCTCATCGACCAGCTCGCGCAGCTCGTGGATGTACGCGTGCTGCCGCGTGCAGACGGCACTGTGGGCGTGCAGGGCGGCGGGCAGATGCTGGTGGACGGCGAGCAGGTGACCGCGCTTGCGGTGACCACGGTGGGCTCGGGGTTCGGACTCGTGACGCAGTCCGGCGGCAACCCGGTCGATGCGCGTTCGGGATCGCTGCACGCGCTCGCACAGCTCACCCAGACCGACCTGCCAGCCGTGCAGGCTCAGCTCGATCAGCTGGCGCAGTCGCTCGTGACCGAGTTCAACGCGATCCATCGAGCGGGCTACACGCTCAATGGAGCGACTGGAGTGGACTTCTTCGACCCGGCCGGTGTGACGGCGTCCACGATCTCCCTCTCCGCCGCGGTGACCAGCTCGGCGGACAACATCGCTGCGGCGTCCGTGAATGCGCCGGGCGACGGTGGCGTGGCGGCGGCGCTCGCGGCGCTGGCCACCACCGGCGTGGTGTCGCTCGGGGGGCGCACGCTGCGCGAGCACTACGTGGGACTGGCGGCCGGGCTCGGGCTCGACGTGCAGAGCGCCAAGCAGGACTTCGAGGCGCAGCTCGTGCTCGTCGAACAGGCGGATCAGTCCCGCCAGGCGGTGGGCGGCGTGTCGATCGACGAGGAGATGGTGGGACTCATCGGCCAGCAGCAGGCGTATCAGGCGGCGGCGCGGCTGATCTCGGTGGCTGACGAGATGATGCAGGACATCATGCAGATCCTGTGAGTCCGGGCGCGACGACGAACTCGATGGTCCAGGGCTCGGCGTCGCGCGGCGGATCGGACACACCGCACTCGCGCAGCAGCGCGCGCGCTTCCTCGGAGGGCGTGCCGCCACCGCGGTGCGCGAGCGTGCAGCGGACGCGGTCCGGCGCGGTCGCGACCGTGAGGGTGAGGGTCAGTTCGCCGCCGCCGGCGACCCGCGCCGCGGACACCAGGGTCAGCAGCGCGGTGCGGACATCGGCATGCGAGGCCGCGAGTGCAGGGAGTGCGGCCGGTGTGATGACCTGGAGCGAGGCGGCGGGGAGTCCCGTCTGCAGCGCCTGCCACGCCTCGAGTTCCTCGAGTGCGTCCCCGATCACGCTCGGCCCGGACCCGCTCCCCGGCGCACGGCCCAGAGCGCTCATCACCGCCATCACACGCTCGAGGCGAAGGCGCGCGGCCGCGACCGCGCCGGGTGGCGCCGGGTCGAGGGCCAGCATCTGCGTGACATTGGCCAGTTCATGCGCGAGGCCGCGCAGCAGCGAGCGGTCCAACCAGGCGAGGTGGATCGCCGCGAGGGCTCGGTCGGCAGTGGCATCCATGGCAGCGGGCCACGGTAGAGGCCCTGCAGGCGCCATGTCCACCGGGCGTCAGTCGCGCAGGACGACGGCCCCCTGCAGGATCGGCTCGAGCGAGTGGCGGCGCAGGATGACGTCGAGCGTCGGCTGCGTGATGCGCGTGTCCCGCGCCAGCAGCTTGAGTCCGGACGGGGTCAGCAGGTCCTCGGCGAGCACCATGCCGACCTGGAGGTCGGTGACGGGCAGCACGCGGCGGTCGCCCTGCACGTCGCGGCCGTCCGCGCCACGCAGCGCGCTGCGCAGGTGGATCAGCACCATGGGGTCGTAGCGCGTCCCGACCCCCGCCTGCAACGCCTCGATCGCCTCGTCCATGGTCGGACTGTCCGGAACGGAGAGCCGTGTGAACAGGTCCACCACCACGCGCAGGATGCGGCTGCGGAGCGGGATCTGGCCCTGCTGCAGGTGGTCGGGGTGGCCGGTGCCGTCCCAGTTCTCGTGCAGCGCACCCACCAGCTCGGCCGCGCCCTCGAGCCCCGGGACCTTCTCGAGCAGGGCGCGCGTGGCGAGGACGTAGCGCCAGTCCTCGTCGCGCAGGTCGCTTCCGGGATCGGTGCTCAGCATGCGGCCCATCTCGTGCAGGTGGGCGGCGATCTCGAGGTCGCGCACGTTCAGCTCGGGCACTCCGAAGCGCTCCGCGATGCGCAGGGACAGCTCGGCGATCCGGGCGCCGCGATCCGCCGACCCCGGCAGCCGCATGTCCAACATCGCCCCGAGCAGCGCGAGCAGCTGCGTGAAGCGCGATCGCAACTGGTCGTGCAGTGCATCGAGTTCCTCGCGCTCCTGACGCACGAGGAGCTGGGCGCGGCGCAGCCGGCTCATCGCGTTCAGCTTGGTCAGGATCTCGGCGGGATGCGGGGGGCGGGCGAGGTACTCGTCCACGCCGAAGGTGATACCCGCCAGGCGCACGTCGACGGCGCCCGCGTCCACGAGCAGCACCACGACCACATCCGCCAGCTCGGGGTCGCTCTTGATCTGCTGGCAGAGCGCGAGGCCGTTGAGTCCTGTGCCCATGTGGGAGATCACCACGATGTCCGGATGGTCGTCGTGCGCCATGCGCAGCCCCGACGCGGCGTCCGACGCCACGAACAGCCGGCAGCGCCGCTCCAGCTCGAGCGTCGCGCGGAACAGCGCGATCACCCCCTCGTCGTGTTCCACCAGGAGCATCGTGGCCATGTCACTCATGATCCGCCTCCGCCACGACCGTCGCGGGCTCGCGGGCACGATCCCGGGCCGGGGGAGCGGCCGCGGAGTCGGGATGCGCGCGGGCCGAGTCCGAGCGTGCGGCCTGCGCCAGATCCTCCGGCGTGAACAGGACCGTGATGGTGATGCGGCGGTTGGAGGCAGCGAACGGGTCGGAGGGCTCGTGCAGGTCCCGGTCGGCGTGGCCGCGGATCTCGATCACCTGGGCGTCGTCGATGCCGTTGCGCGTGAGGATGCGCCGCGCGGCGTTGGCGCGGTCCGCGCTCAGCTCCCAGTTGCCATAGCCGGCGCGTCCCGTGTACGGGCGTGCGTCGGTGTAGCCCTGCACGCGGATCGGATTGGGGAGCGCTCCGAGCTCGCGTCCGATCAGCGCCAGGATCTGGCGACCGCGCAGACTGGGATCCGGACTGCCCGAGTTGAAGAAGACTCCGAGCGAATCCTCGAGCAGTTGGATCTCGAGTCCCTCGTCCGTCAGCTTCACACTCACGTACTGCTCGAGTCCGTCGAGCGCGGGCACATCCTCCACGGCGCTCATCAGCCGCTGCGCCATGGTCTGCATGCGGTCCTTGCTCAGGTCCACCACGTCGCGCATGTCGAGCGGGCGCGCCACCTGCGCCTGAGCTCCCTCGCCGGGCACGATCGAGCTGCCGAACTCGTCCGCACGACCGAGCGGATCCTGGAAGTAGCCGGCGACGGCGGCCTTCACGTCGGAACTCTGGTTGACCAGCCACAGCACGAGGAACATGGCGAACATGGCGGTCATGAAGTCCGCGAACGCCACCTTCCACGCACCGCCGTGATGCCCGTGTCCGTGGCCCTTCTTGCGGTAGATGATGCGGACCGGGATCTCACGGTCCTTGTTGGGGCGGCCGCTCATGGGGAGTCCCTCAGCCCTTCGGCCCCTTCACCGCCGCCTCCATCTCCGCGAAGGACGGCCGGTCCTCGGCGAACACCGAACGGCGCGCGAACTCCACCGAGACGATCGGAGAGAACCCCTTGGCGAACGCGATGACCCCCGCCTTGAGGAACGAGTAGTACCGCGCCTCGCCGGAGTTGCCATGCTCCATGGCCGTGGACATGGGGCCGATGAAGCCATAAGCGAGGAGCACGCCGAGCATGGTGCCCGTGAGCGCGGCGGCCACATGATGCCCGATCTCCTCGATGGGGCCGGCGAGGTGTCCCATGGTCACGATGATGCCGAGCACAGCGGCCACGATGCCGATGCCGGGCAGCGCATCGGCGACGCCCTGGAGCACCTTGACGGTCTTGCCCTCGGCCTCGTGATGCACGTCGATCTCGGAGTCCATCATGCCCTCGAGGTCGTGTGGCGGGACACTGCCCACCAGCACGAGCCGCAGGGAGTCACACAGGAACTCCATCGCGTGGTGCTCGTGACTCGGCCCCGGGTACTTCTTGAAGATCGCGCTGTCGTGCGGCTTCTCGATGTGCGACTCGATCGCCACCAGGCCGTCCTTGCGTGCCGTCTGGAACAACTCGTACAGCAATCGCAGTGACTCGAGGTACATGGTCTTGGAGTAGCGCGGCGGCTTCATCACCGCGACCACCTTGCCCACGGTCGCCTTGAGCACCCCGATCGGCGTCGAGATCACCACCGCGCCCAGCGCCGTGCCGCAGATCGTCACGATCTCGGAGGGCTGGAAGAGCGCGGCGAGGTTGCCACCGGCCATGGTGAAGCCGCCGACGACCGATCCGAGCACGACGACGAAGCCGATCAAGGTGAACATCCGGGGGTCTCCGGGCGGTGGGGTGGGCGCATGGCTCCGTCGTCCAGTATCGGAAGGCCGGGGCGCCGCTGAAGTCGCCGCGCCCACGGCCTCAAGTCCGCTCGTGGCCGGCCGAGACTGCGAGTCGGGCCGCCCGCGAGCCGGGTGCTGCCGGCGCCGGCGTGCCCTGCGAGTCGGGAGGTCCCCTGTGGGCATGAAGGCACTCGTCGTCGACCACGATCGCACGGCCCGCGCCGCGGTGAAGCGGCTGCTCAGCCATGTCAACGTCGAGGTCGTCGAGGCGGAGAACGGACTCGTGGCCCTGAGCCAGCTCGAGTCCGTGGACCCCGACTTCGTGGTGCTCGAGATCGGGATGCCGATCCTGAACGGCCCCGACTGCCTCGCGGCCATCCGTCAGTCGCCGGGGCACGCCGACATCCCGGTGATCTGCATCACCGCCTCGGGCACGCGCGAGAACGTCTACAAGATGGTGTCGCTCGGCGTCGCGGACTTCCTGCTCAAGCCGATCAACCCGGTCGAGGTGCTGCCGCGCATCAAGAACCTGCTCGTGCGCGTGGCGCAGTGGCGCCAGCGATCGAGTGCGCGAGCGGTCAACGTGCTGCTCATGGTGGACCACGATCCACAGTTCCTGGCGTTCGCCAAGCCGCTGCTGGAGTCCTCGTTCGAGGTGCACGAGGCGTCCACGAGTACGATGGCCGCGATGCTCTACAAGGACGCCCACCTCAAGCCCTCGGTGGTGTGCCTGGCGGCCGGTCTGCCGCTGATGAACGAGGACCTGCTGGTCGATGTGATCCGCAACATGGCGATCGAGACGGGGAGCCATCCGCCCCAGTTCTTCCTGCTCGCTGACAGCGAGGACGTCCCGGCGCAGAAGGCGCAGCGCTATGGCGGCGTGCTGCGCAAGCTCACGGCACCGCAGGCGTTCGTCGACGAGTTCCGTCGCGTGGTGCTGCGCGAGCAGAGCCCGGCGGAGCGGCTGCGGCACCTCGTGCGCGAGGAACTGCGCAGCGAGCTGGTGTCGACGACGCAGCAGACCGTGGGCGTCATGCTGGGCGACGGCCTCACCGAACTCGCCGAGCCGCAGGCCGAGCGCACGGGCGACGTCGGCACCGAGGTGGTGCTGAGCGACGCCGCCGCGGGGCTCGCGCTCTGCGTGCGGATCGTGAGCAGCCGAGCGCACATCGAGGCGATCGGCAGCGCGGTCGCCAAGCGCGCGGTCACGTTCGAGGATGGCGCGAGCGATGTGCTCGGCGAGATCGCCAACACCGTCGCGTCGCGGTTGCGCGCCAGCCTGCTGTCCCGGGGGTTCGACCTGCAGCTCGGCACACCGGGCCTGCTCGGTGCGCCGGCCGAGGCATCGCTCACGGGAGCGGAGGATCTGTCGGCGCACTTTCGCTGCGCGAGCGGGGAGGAGTTCTCCGTGGCGCTCACGGTCCAGGTCACCGAGGCCGCGGCGGCGCCGACTCCGGAGCCCGAGGCGGTCCCGGCGGCCGCAGGAGCGGCTGCCGTCGACGACGTGCTCTTCTAGAGCAGCGCCACGGGGCGGCGCCAAGCGACGCCGTCGCGGTCAGTTGCGGCTCCGCCCCAGTCCGCACTGCGATCCGCACGACCGCCGGCCGATGACGGGCGGGACAGTGCCACCCTGTCCCCTCCATGCGTGGCCTCGCGCGTGACCAGACGCGTGCACGGACGCACCCGCTCCGCGGGTGGACCGCATGGAGGCTCGTGCTGTGAACACGACGGATCCCAGCCAGGCGCTGGAGAGCACCCCCGATCTGCGCGTCCGCACCCTGCTCACCCTCGTCGACTCGGGTGCGTTCGACGTGCTGAGCCTCGATGTCTTCGACACGCTCGTGTGGCGCGGCGTGCCGCGGCCGATCGACGCATTCCTCCTCCTCGGCAGGCGATTCCGCGCGCGCGGCTGGTTAGCGGAACCGGCGAGCGATGCTGCATTCGCGCACGAGCGGCAGGCCAGCGAGGAGCGGGCGCGCCGCGCGACCCCCAGCCATGAGGTGACGCTCGCCGACATCTGGGAGGCGTTCCCGGCGGGCCTGCTCGACGGCGGCACGCGACGGGAGTGGCTCGCCGAGGAACGCGCGCTCGAGGCCGAGCTCGTGCGGCCGTATCCCGCCATGGTCGATCTGGCGACGCGTGCGGCCGCGAACGGCATGCGCGTGGCGCTCGTCTCGGACACCTACTTCGCGAGCGCCGACCTGCGTGCATTCACTGGTCTCTCGCCGGACCTCGTGCTCGCGTCGTGCGAGCAGGGCGTGTCCAAGGCGCTCGGGCTGCATCGCGTGCTGCTCGACCGGCTCGCGGTCCCGCCTTCACGCGTGCTGCACGTGGGCGACCACCCGGTCGCCGATGTCGAGGCACCGCGCCGGCTCGGCATCGCCGCCTGTCCGTTCCCCAAGGTGCCCGAGGAACTGGCTGACGGCATCACCGCCGAACTCCCGCGCACGCTCGAGGGTCGTGCCGCGATCCTGCGCAGCGCGGATCACGGCTGGACGAGCCTGCGTGGTCAGGTGATGGCACAGAGTGAGGACGCGCACGAAGTGTGGGGCGCCGGCGTGCTCGGTCCGGTACTCACGGGATTCGCCGAGTGGGTGGCGCGCCGCTCACGCGAGCATGAGGCGGTCGGGGTGTGGTGCCTGATGCGCGAGGGACGGCTCCTGCGCCGGCTGCTCGGCGAGGTGGACGCCGCGCTGCCCGCGCACGAGTGCTTCGTGTCGCGCTATGTCGCGCTGCGCGCGGCTGTGGGAGACGCCAGCGAGGAGGATCTGGCGGCGTTCCTGCGGCGGCCGTCGCCCACGTCGGTCGGCACGCTGTTCGCGCAGCTCGGCCTGCCCGACGATGCGCTGCCCGGGCTCGACCGCGGCACGCCGATCGACGCACGGCAGGCCGGCGCGCTCGCGCGTCGGCTCGCGGGAGATGCAGGCCTGCGCCGCCGCATCCGCGAGGCCTGTGGCGCGGCGCGCTCCGGCCTGCTGGCGCATCTCGATTCGATCGGCGCGGCGAACGCCCGCGGCACCGTCATGCTCGCGGACCTCGGCTACACGGGCACCATCCAGGGCGCACTGCACCGGTTGCTCGCCGCCGAACGGCCGCGACTCCGCACGCACGGCCTCTATCTGGTGACGGGCGGACAAGTGCAGCACACGCAGCAGCTCGGAGCGCGGCTCGAGGGCTGGCTCGCGCACAACGCGCAGCCGATCCGCGTGAGCCACACGTTCATGCGCTCGCCGGAGGTGGTGGAGCAGTCGATGATGGCGGACTGCGGCACCACCGTGGGGCACGCGCCCGATGGCACCGCCGTGCTGGCGGAGCGCGGCATCCCGGCGGACCAGGCTGCGGCGATCCGCGCCGTGCAGGCGGGGGTCGTGCGGTTCGCCCGCGCGTGGATGGAGCACCGCCAGCAGCATGGGGAGCCGGAGCCCGCGCTCATCCATGCTCTCAGCCAGTGTGTGATCGAGCGCGCGATCGCGCGTCCGACGGCGGCCGAACTCGATTGGTTCGGCGGCTGGGTGCACGACGAGAACCTCGGCTCCGATTCGGTCCGCACCCTCACCGAACCGGTGGGGATGCATCGGTGGGAAGTGGAGCACCTCTCCGCGCACCAGCTCGCCAGCCTGCCGTCGTCGCAGCTCTACTGGCCGTGCGGGCATGCGCACCTGCGCTCCCCGGCGATGGGCGCTGCGGTCGCGGCGATCTTCCTGCGGGCCACGGAGCCGGCTGCGTTCGATGCCGCGGCCCCGTCCCGGCCGATCGCGTTCTACTGGGACTCCGGCGAGGGCTTCGACGCATCGCAGTGCCGCGTGGAGCCGCTCGCCCTCGCGAGCCACGGCCGCGCGTGGAAGCGCGTCTCGATGCGCGTGGAGGGGGAGTCCCACCGACGCTATGCGTTCAGCGTGGGCGCGCCGGGCGAGCTGGTGCGCTGGGCGGGTGTCCGCGTGACGGTGCAGGACGGCGGCGAGACGCGCGTGCACGAGTTCCCGGCCGACCAGCTCGAGTGCACGGGCATGGAGTCGCTCGAGGGCGGCTGGTGGGTCGTGCGCCAGGATCCGCCACTGGTCGCCACGCCGATGCTGACGGGCGCGGCACCCCAGGGGCGCGTGCACGTGGACGCGTTCGTCTCGGTGGCTGCGCCATGAAGCGTGCGAAGCAGCGCACCGCGGCGAACGCGGCCTCACTGCACCGCGCGGGCATCGCGCAGTTCCGGCGTGGCGACCGCACGGCCGCCATCGCATCGCTCGCAGCAGCGTCGCGGCTCGCGCCTCGCGACGCCGCGGTGCGCGAGGCGCACGCGGAGCTGCTGGCGCGAGCGCACCGCTGGTCGGAGGCGGCCGCGGAGGCCGACGCGGCGCTCGCCTGCGGGCCCGCGGGCGCGTCGCTGCTCGACCTGCTGGGCCGGATCGCGCTGGAACAGGGCGCGCACACCGCCGCGATCGAACACTTCGGGGCTTCGCTCGCGGCCCGACCGGCGCATGCCGGCACGCTCGTCAACCTCGCTGTGGCGTTGCATCGCGTGGGAGAGTGGTCGGCCGCGGTGCAGGCTGGAGAAGCCGCGCTGCGAATGGAGCCGAGCTCGGTGCCCGCGCGGCTCGGTCTGTCCCTGGCGCTGCATGCGCTCGGCCGTCGCGCCGAGGCGTTGGCCGTGCTGCGGCCCGTGCGGCATCACCCGATGGCGCGATTCAACGAGGGCTTCGTGCGGGCACACGAGGGCGACCTCGCCACCGCGCTCCCGCTCATGGAGGCCCGGCTCGAGGTGCGCGACCCGGGGGCGGAGTGGGCACCGCGCTGGGATGGCGACTCGCTCGATGGCACGCTCCTCGTGGTGCCCGAGCAGGGACTCGGCGATGCGCTGCTGATGTGCGGCTGGTTGCCGGCGCTGGCGCGGCGCGCGCGCGAGGTGGTGCTGTGGTCGCCGGCGCCCCTGGCGCGGCTGTTCGCGGTGGCGTTCCCGGCGACGCGCGTGGTGACGGATCCCTCAGGCGTGCGCGCCGAGGCCCAGGTGTCTGTCATGAGCCTCGCCATGCACGCACGCGCACGCTCGCGCGCCGACTACCCCGCCGCGCCGTGGTTGCGCGTGCCGGTGCCGGCGCAGCCGCGGGGTCCGCGTCCGCGCGTCGGGATCAACTGGGCGGGCAATCCACGCTACGCACTCGATCCGATCCGCTCCACCTCGCTCGCCACTCTCGCACCGTTGCTTGCCGACACGAACGTGGAGTGGGTGTCGCTGCACAAAGGTGAGCGCGAGCACGAGGCGGTGGCCGCAGGATTGCCGTCCCCGCTCGTCGACGCGGTGGACTTCCTGGACACGGCGCAGGTCGTGGCGGGGCTCGACCTCGTGGTCTCGACCGAGACGGCGATCCCGAATCTCGCAGCCGCGCTCGGGGTGCCGACGGTCGTGCTGACGCATCCCACGCCGGACTGGCGCTGGTCGCATGCGTACTCGGGAGTCGTCGTGGCCGCGCAGACCGAAGTGGGCGACTGGTCGCGGCCGGTCGCCATCGCCCTTGACCAGATTCGCACGCTCACCGCGGTTCGCGCCGCAGCCTGAGGATCCGATGACCCTGCAGAACCGATTCCAGCGCCTCTACGCCGGACTGGTCTACGACGCGATCCAGTTCGACCTCAAGCTCGCGAGGCCGTTCGTGGTGCACCATAGCGTGCGCGCAGCATGGCCGATCGGGCAGCACGTGGTCTGCGGACCGGCGTTCACCTGCCGCGGCGAGCCGGTCCGCGATCCCGAGCACGTGCGCGACCTCACGCGCATCGAGATGTTCCGCGCGTTCACGCCGGGGTGCGTGCAGGTGATCGACACGGGCGGGGATGATCGCGTGGCGCACTTCGGCGACATCTCGGGCCGGCTCGCGCGCGAGCACGGCGCGGTGGGTGCGGTGATCGACGGCTTCACGCGCGACGTGCGGCTGCTGGAACGCGATGGGTTCCCCGTGTTCTGCCGGGGCGTGCAGCCGGTGGATGCGTTCGGTCGCTGGCAGATCGTCGAGACGCAGCGCCGCGTGCACCTCACGGGCAGCGAGGGGCGCGTCGAGGTGGCCCCCGGGGACTGGCTGTTCGCCGATGCCGACGGCGTCCTGCTCATGCCGCAGGCGCAGCTCGAGGAGATCTGCCGTTTCGCCGAGGCGCGCGCGGTGCAGGAGGACGAAGTGCGGCGGCGCGTCGCCGGCGGCGATCCTGAGCAGCTCTACCACGAGCTGGGGAGGTGGTGATGGGCCCGACGTTCGTCGCGGAGTTCACCACCAACCACATGGGCAATCTCAATGTGCTGCTGCGCATGACCGAGCGCGCGCATGCCGCGGGCTGCGACCTGATCAAGATGCAGCACAAGGACGTGGAGCGTTTCTACACGCGCGAGAAGCTCGATGCGGCGTACCCCAGCCCCTACGGGCGCACCTACCGCGACTATCGCACGCTGTTCGAGTTCGGGCGCGAGGACTACGACCGCTTCGACCGCCGGTGCCGCGAGCTGGGCGTGGGCTGGTTCGCGACGGTGCAGGACCTCACGTCGCTCGGCTTCCTGCTCGGCTACGACCTGCCGCTCTACAAAGTGGCCTCGAGCAACGCCCGCAACGCCGAGTTCCTCGCCGAAGTGGCACGACAGGTGCCGCGCGAGGCCGGCATCGTCCTGTCCGTGGCCGGCTCGACGCTTCCCGAAGTGGAGCGGGCGCTGGCGCCCTTCGCCGACCATGACGTGCACCTGCTGCACTGCGTGGCCCGCTATCCTTGCCCGCCCGAGGCGCTGCGACTCGGCAATCTCGAGACACTGCGCCACCACTTCGCGGGGCCGCGCGTCCACATCGGCTACTCCGGGCATGAAGAGGGGCTGGCCGCCAGCCTCGCGGCGGTCGACCTGGGTGCCGAGATGGTGGAACGCCACTTCTGCCTGTCACGCCACTCGTTCGTGCATCACATCGAGTGCAGTCTGGAGCCCGAGGAGTTCGCGCAGATGGTCGCGCTCGTGCGGTCCGGTGAACCACTGCCCGCACACTACGAGGACCTTCCGGATGCCGCGTTCGCCAGTGCGCTCGGCATGAGCGCGGCCGAACGGGACTTCCTGGTGGAGCAGCGCTACGGGCGGCGTCATGTGGGTGAGCACGCGCAGTTCGCCGACGCGACACGCGATGGGGCGGCGCGCCGACTCGCACTCGTGTCCCGGCAGGCGGCATGACCGCGCGCGTCGTGGCGTTCGTGCATGCCAAAGGCTCGAGCGAGCGCGTGCCGGGCAAGAACCTCGCGATCCTGGGCGACCGACCGCTCTTCACCCATGCGATCGCGGTGGCCCGCGCCGCCGCGGCCGTGGACGAGGTGGTGATCGACTCCGACAGCGAAGCGATCCTCTCGCTGGGCGCGGCGCATGGCGCCACGCCGCTCCGGCGACCCTCGGAACTGGCCAGCAACGCCACCACTGGCGATGCCCTGGCCCTGTGGCAGGCGCACTCGCGGCCGGAGGCGGAGATCGTGGTGCAGGTGATCCCGACGGCCCCGTTCCTCGAGCCCCGGAGCGTGGATCGCGCGATCGCGATGCTCGGCGAGCCGGGCGTGCACAGCGTGGCGGGCATCGCGTCGGATACGCTGTATCGCTGGCGCGACGGCCGGCCCGACTACTTCACGGCGGATGGCCGACTGCCGAACAGCACCGAGCTGACGCCGACGGTGTGGGAGACGACAGGGCTCTACGCCAACCGCGCCGACGTCGTGCGTGCGACCGGCCGCCGGCTCGATGTGGCACACTGCCGCGGCCTCCTGCTGTCGCGGCTCGAGGCCGTCGACATCAACACGCCCGAGGACTTCGCGTTCGCGGAGCTGCTCTGGAGGGGGATCCACGCCGGTGCACCACTCGCTGCTGCTGCTGCGCCACGGTGAGACCGAGTGGAACGCCGCGAGCCGGTTGCAGGGCCGCGGCGACTCGCCGCTGACGGCACGCGGAGAGGCTGCGGCGGACGCGATGGCCGCCTGGTGCGCGGCCCGCGGCGTGCAGCGCGTGGTGGCCAGCCCGCTCGGACGGGCGCAGGCCACGGCGGGCCGCATCGCGGCCCGGTGCGGCGTGGAGGTCGAGACGGCCGAGGCGCTCGTCGAGATGGATTTCGGCGCGTGTTCGGGCCGCACGATGCGCGAGATCGCCGACGCGTTCCCCGGGCTCGCCGTGGCGCGTGAGGCCGCGCGCTGGACGACGCCGTGGCCCGAGGGCGAGAGCTACGCCGACGTCGAGGCGCGTATGCGGGAGTGGTGGCGCCAGTCGCCCGTGCCGTTCGGCACGCCGCCGGTGGCGGTCGTGGGACACGGCGCGGCGCAGCGTGCGCTGCGCCGGGTGCTCACCGCCGAGTCGCCCGAGCAGGTGCTCGTGCGCATGCTCTCGGGCACGATGCTCTGGGAGGTCACCGAACACGGCGCGTGCATCGAGCACGATGCGCTCGCGGCCGGGCCGCCGCTCAGTCGAAGCGGGCCGGCGACAGACGCACGGCGCTGATCTCGACGTCGCCCGCGACGTCGGGCGGCAGCAGGAGCACCAGTTCGGTGTGATGTCCCGCGCCGAGGCGTGCCACGTCCACCTCGGGCACGCGGGCCGTGTACGACAGCGGCTGCCAGGCGGACTCGAGCCCGAAGGCGCGCGGCGGTGTCCCCTGCGGCTCGGCGCCGCCGCGGCCCGGCTGCTGGTAGAGGTACACCGCGAGCGACGCGCCGAGTGGACCGCGCGCGAGCAGGTCCACGGTGACTGCGGCGCCGGCGAGCACCGTGGCATCGGGCAGCCGCTGGAGGAGCAGTGTGGGGGAGTCGCCGACTGCGTCGCGGGTGACACGCGCGGCCCGCTCGGGGGCGCCATCGGGCCGCCCGTCACACGCCACCGCCTCGCAACGCACCTGTGCCCTGCGGCCCGGCACCAGCTGCCACTGCGAGGGCACGCCGCCACTCCCCGTCTCGGCGAAGTCGCCGTTGCGCAGCGCCGCGTCGCTGACGGCCCGCGCGGCGCGCGGCGCCGGCACGGCCGCGAGCATCGCCGACTCGAGCGCGGCCAGCGGTTCGGTGGGCTCGAGCGCTTCGAGCCCGCGCAGTCCTGCACGCCAGCGCTGCACGAAGCGCCGCAGCCAGCCGTCGAGCCACTCCGCGTCGCCGTGACACCGGGCATCGCGCACCGAGTAGTGCTGCAGCAACCACGCCAGCACGCCGTCGAATTCGGACGCGGGTACCTCGTCGCCGGCGCGCGCGGGGTCGTCGGAGTGCGCCCAGGCGCGCAGGTGGCTCGTGCCGGGCGAGACGAGCAGCCGGTCGAACGCCAGGGCCTGCAGCCCGAGCGAGGAGCTCACGCTGATCACGGCATCGCAGTGGTGCAGCAGCACCTGGCCGCCGTGCAACGCGGCAGTGAGCGGGATGAACCGCGCCTGCGGCGCCGCAGCGGCGAGGTACTCGCGCGTCTCCTCGTCGATCACGTCGCCCACCCAGTGTGCGATCGGGTGCTCCGTGACGAGCAGCGCCACATCGTCGGGCAGCCGCTCGAGCACGTGCCACAGGAACTCGCCCTGGTTGCGGAACGGCGCGTTCAGCTCGAACCCGGCTTCGCCCGCGAACTGCAGCGGCAGCAGCGCGACGCGCCGATATCGGCCACGCAGGTCCGCCACCAGCGAGTGGAACGGGCTGTCGCTCGCGTGGTGCTCGCGCACGCGAGCGCGGAACGCCGCGAGCCACGCGCGTTCCTCCTTCGAAGGCACCCGCGCACGCAGCGCGTCGGCATGCGTGGCGAGCAGCGAGCGGCCGTACAGTCCCTGCGGATCGAAGAACTGGAACGCGGGGTAGGGCTCACGCGAGAAGATGCCGTTCTCGGTATGCAGGATCAGCGCCTCGGGGAACACGGCGCGCAGGTGGTCCGCCGGGGTCCACGTGACGATCGCATCGGGCGTGAACCCCCCGAGCCGCTCGCGCACCCGCTCGCCGTGGGCGCGCACGGCGGCCTCGGGCCAGCCGCCATGCTGCAGCTCCTGCAGGATCTGCATGTTGGAACAGCCGAAGGGCGCGCGCAGCTCCTCCTGATGCAGGACCACGACCTTGTCGCGCGGCAGGCCGTGGCCCTGGCGTGAGGGCTGGCTGCGGCGGGCCGGCTCGTGCGACGTGGCGCGCACCGCAAGCGCTGCGTTCATGAGCCATCGCACGTCCCAGCCGCGGCCGGCGAGCAGGCGGCCCATGGCGGCGGCACGGCCCAGCCACGCCCAGTAGTGGAACGGGCGGTTGTGGAAGTGCAGCGGCTCGATGTGGAAGAGGATGCGCATCCGTGCGTCTCCCGATCCGAGGGCCCCGGCATCGTGCGGCGACGCCGATCGCAGCGTCAACCCGGGTCACGACCTCCGGGGTAACGCACGCCGCGCAGCTCGCGGTAGAGCCGAACGGCGTAGTGGTCGGTCATGCCGGCGACGTGGTCGGTGATGCGCACGAGCTGGTCGTAGCGCGAGCCTTCGGGCGACACGATGCCGCCGTAGAGATCGCGCAGGTGACCGGTGCGCAGCGCATCCTCTTCGGTGAGAGCCCCGGTGAAGTAGCCGAGCAGGCCCTGGATCGCCTCGGCCCCGGTCAGCTCCATCTTGAGTACGTCACGGGCCTTGTAGCAGCGCTCGAAGCACAGCCGCTCGATCGCATCGAGCGCCTCGCACGATGCGATGCGGTCGCGCAGCGCCGCGTCAGAGTCGCCCCGCAGGATCGCCTCCTCGTGCTCGAGGAACTGCGCCGCCAGCTCGCCCACGAGCGTGTCGATCGCGCGGCCGCGCAGGAACGCGGCGCGGTCGATGCGCTCGGCCCAGGGCAGCGCGGCCTCCGTGAGCGCCTCGTGGCCCGCGGGCAACTGGGCGATCGGCTCGAGCACCTCGCGCAGCTGCTGCTCGCTCACGTGCGCGAGGCGGAAGCCGTCCTCGAGGTCGAGCAGCAGGTAGGCGACGTCGTCGGCGGCCTCGGTGAGGAACGCGAGCGGATGTCGCGCGCGAGCCTCACTCGCACCCTCGCGGACTGGGAGCCCGAGCGTGTCGGCGACGCGCTGCCACGTGGCGCGATCGGCCGCCATCACGCCGTGCTTGCGCCGGCTCTTCCCGGCGCGCTTGTCGCGCG
>CADEFY010000022.1 GCA_902826705.1 uncultured bacterium | reverse complement strand
CGATCGGCCTCCTGCTGCGGCGCGCCGACGAGGCGTCACCGTGGAGCTCGGTCACCGGGCGCGATCTCAGCTTCCGGCTGATCGGTTCCGAGGCCACGGTGATCGACGTGCCCGGACCTGCCACCCCGCGTGCCGCGCTCGCCCTGCGGGTGCACCCGAATCCCGCGCGCGGCTCCCTGCAACTCGAGTGGTCCGGGGCCTCCGAGCCGGTGCGGATCGACGTGCTCGATACGAGCGGCCGGGTGGTCGGCCGTGTGCTCGAAGCGGTGGGCCCGAGTGGCAGCCGGCGGTGGGATGGCGCGCTCGGGCATGCGAAGCGGCTCCCCCCAGGCGTGTACCTGCTGCGAGCGGCCTCGGGCACGGCGCCCCCGGTCACCCAGCGCGTGGTGCTGCTCCGATAGGACCGCTCGCGCGGCTGTGGGTGCGGCTCGCGATCGCCGGCAGCGTGCTGCTGGTCGTGCCGGGGTGGCTCGACGGATACGTGGCGCCCAAGGCGATGCTGCTGCGGCTGCTCGGCATCCCGCTGCTCGCGGGCACGCTGGCCTGGGCGCTGCTGCGCGAGCGTCTCGCGCGGCCGACCGCGCTGGATGCGGCGAGCATCGCGTGGCTGGGCGCAGCCGTCGCCGCCACGATCACGGCGCGCTCCCCCTCGCTCGCCTGGTACGGCGAGCCCGAGCAGCGCGAGGGTCTGCTCACGCTGCTCGCACTGTTCGGCCTGCATGTCGCGACGCGAGCAGCGCATCGCAGCGCGCGTGACCTCTCGCGCACCGGCCTCGTGCTGCTGCTCACGGCGGCGGCCGCCGCTACATGGGCGCTGATCCAGGCGCTGGGGCTCGAACCCGTGCAGGCGGCCGACACGGTGCGCTACCTGGCAGACGGCAGGACCTGGTCGCGGCCGGGCTCGGCGCTCGGCGATCCGATCCGCCTCGGCGCCGTGCTCGCGCCCGCACTCGCGATCGGCGCCACGCGGCTCGCTCGCCAGCGCTCGGACCGCATCTGGCTCGGCCCGCTGCTCGCGGTCATGGCCGCAGCGCTGACGGCGACGCTGTCGCGCGGCGCCTGGCTCGCGGCGCTGGCTGGGCTCGTGATGGCGGCGTGGACGGGCCTGCGCCGCGGGGATCGCCGTGGTGTGCTCGAGGCGCAGGCGTGGGTGCTGCTGCCCGCGCTCCTCTGGGGCGTCTGCGTGCTCGGGGCCAGTGCGGGTGCGCGCCTGGGCGAGGGACTGAGCAGCGGCTCCGGGCAGGAACGGCTCGCGTTCGCACGAGCAGCGCTCGCGATGGTGTCACGGCACCCGTGGACCGGCGTGGGGCCGGACGGATTCGGGCTCGTCTACCCATCGGTACAGAGCGGTGCCTTCTGGGCGGGCGTGCCCGCGCACGCGCACAGCGCGCTGCTCCAGCTCCTGGCCACGCAGGGGTTCGTCGGACTGCTGGTCACCCTGGCAGGCGCCGTCATCGTGTGGCGTGCCGTGATCCGACACGCGTCGGCGTGGCGCGAGGGGCTGCACGCGGCGTTGCTCGCACTCGCGGCGGCGGCGCTCGCCAACCCGCTCGGGCATGCGGGCGCGGCGATCCTCGCCGTGACCACCGGACTGGCCGCGGGCACGCGCGACCGCACGGGCGCCAGCCGGTCGCCGCATGCGGGCTGGCCCCTGACGGCAGGCGTGGCGGTGCTGGCGCTGCTGGTGCCCGACGCGTTGCGCGAGTGGGGGGCGCAGCGGCGCGCGGGGCCGGCGGTGGCCACGCTCGAGGCCAGCGTCGCCTCGCCCGATGCGCGATCGCTCGGCGCGGCTGCGTCTGCCGCGGATGTCGCGCGCGGCGGCCGGCCGCGCGAGGACGCGTTCTCTCGCCTCGCCTCCGACGCTCACCTGGCCCGCTCGCGCGCGCTCGCGGCCACGGACCTCGACGCGGCGCGCGGCGCCGCGCTGCAGGCCGAACGCGCAGCGCTGGCGGGCACCGATGCGCAACCGCTGCGGGCCGTGGCATGGGAGCGGCTCGGCGCGGCACTGGCGCAGCAGGCCGCGCTCGCGACAGATCCACTCGAGCGGGCCCGGCTCGCCGAGGCGGCACGCGTTCGCCTGATCGACGCCGTGCGGCTCGCGCCGCACGACGCGCCGCTCATCACCTCTGCAGCGCGCCACCTGTGGTCGGCGGGGCTGCTCGCGGACGCGCGCAGTCAGGTCGAGCGCACGCGCGCGCTGGCGCCCGTGCCGGGCGAGGCGCACGCCTTCGCCGCGGCGCTCGCATGGGCGGCGGCGGACACCGCGGCCGCGCGCAGCGCGCTAACGGCCGCGCTCGCGACCCCGTGGGAGGACCCGCAGGATCCGCGGCGCACGCTGGCCCAGCGCTGGCTCGAGGTGCTCGGACGCTGAATCGTCGCGTCCCGTGCTCCGGGCGGCTCAGCAGTGCACGACGAACGCCTCGCCGTGGAAGCCGTAGCGGGCGAAGCTCTCGAGATTGATCCCTGCGTGGGCGGCGAGCCACTCGCGCGCCGCGGCGCGCTCGCCGTGCTGCCAGCTTGCGTCGAACATGTTCCAGTCATCGAACAACATCACCGTGCCCTGGTGCAGATGCGGCGTGACCCACTCGAGCACCGTACGCGCCGAGGAGTGCAGGTCGACATCCACGTGCACCACGGAGGCGGTCAGCCCCTCGAAGCGCGCCACGTCGAACGCCGGCAGGGAGCGGTCGAAGAACCCGGGCACCAGCGCCACGCGCTCGGGATCCCACACGCCATGCTGCTCCAGTGTGGTCTGTACCTGCTCGGTCGAGAACGCGAACTGTCCCTGGTGGAAGTTGCGCGACCCGGCGTCGGGTCCCTCGAGCGCCGGGAGTCCCTCGAAGGAGTCGAACAGGAACCAGCGTGCGAGACCGTCGGCGTTGTGCCGGCGGTGGGCGCGGATCGCCGCCACCGCCGAGCGGCCGGCACCGACGCCGAACTCGAGGTAGTGGCCGCGCACACGCTGCTCCCCGGCGAAGAACGCCACCAGCGAGTGCACGTCGATGCGCCCGCTGATGCAGCGCAGGTCGGGCCAGTCCGTGCCGTAGGGGAGCGGGTCGAGTTCGTCGATGCGCGGGTGCCGTGGCGGCCACTGCATGCGGATCCCTCCGTTCAACTGCGGCGGAACAGCACCAGCGTGATGTCGTCGGCGCGAGGCCATCCTGTGGTGAACTCGGCCACGTCGTCCAGGATCCGTTGCGCGGACACGGCGAGGTCGCTCGCCGCTCCCGCAGCGGAGAGCGAAGCGGCGAGGCGCTCGAACTCGTAGAACTCCAGGTCGCGCTGTGCCTCGGGGATCCCGTCGCTGAACAGCGCCACCATCTCGCCCTGTGCGACGACCGTGTCGGCCATCTGCCACGGGAAGTCCGCGAGCATCCCCACCGGGATGCCCGTGGCCTCCAGCCGCCGCACCTGACCCGGGGAGACGAGATGCGCGTCGGGATGCCCGGCGTTGACGTACGCCATGTGGCCGCTGGCGCCATCGAGGAACCCCACGAACAGCGTGACGAAATGCTGCCCCTCGGTGTGCTTGTACATCGCGTCATTGAGCCGTTGCACCAGCGCGAGCGGCGTGGGGCACACGTCGTACAGCACGCGCGCGGCCGAGAGGATCGACGACATGAGCATGGCCGCACCCATGCCCTTGCCCGAGACGTCGCCGATCAGGACCACGTGGCGGCCGTCCGCGCGACGATGGAAGTCGTAGAGGTCGCCGCCCACCTCATGGCAGGTCTCGAGGCTCGCATGGAACGCCCAGCCCGCCACGTCCTCGGGCGCAGCGGGGAGGAGCGCCTTCTGGATGCGCGTGGCGGTGGCCAGCTCGTGCGCCATGCGGCGTCGAACCTCCTCGGTGGCGAGCAGGCGCGAGTTGGTGATCTTGACTGCGGCCATGTTGGCGATGAGCGTGAGCAGGGTGAGATGCTGCGCGCCGTAGGTGATGCGCGCGTCGGAGCTGTCGATGTAGATCAATCCCACGACGCGCTCGTTGTCGAAGAGCGGCACGGCCATGGCCGAGTGGATCGCCTGCGCCACGATGCTCTGCTGGCCCATGAAACGCGGGTCGTTGAGCGCGTCGCGCGTGATGATCGCTGTGTTGTCCTCGAGCACGGCGCTGAGGATCGACTGCGACAGGGCCAGCCGCGCATTGGGGTCGGCGCCACGACTGCCGCGCGTGGCGATCGGGGCGAGCTCGGCCCCGTCATGTTCCCTGAGCAGCAGGACCGACCGGCTCGAGGGCACGGCACGGTCGACGAGCCTCAGGATCTCCTCGCAGACCTCGCTCATCGGCCGCGGCAGCACGAGCATCTGGCCGGCCTCGGAGAGCAGCTGCACCACCCGCGTCGCGTTCTCCGCGCCGGACTCGGGCTGACGCAGCACATCCTCGACCTTCATGCGCAGCGAGGAGTCGACGGCGTCGGGCGTCCCCAGCTCGATCGACGAGCTGGCGTCCGAGCCCACGCGCAGCATCACCCGGCCGATCTCGAGCATGTCGCCCACGAGCAGCGGCGTGGCCTTCTCAGCGACGCGGCCATTGACGCGGGTGCCATTCCGCGTGCCCAGGTCGCAGACCGACCACCGGCCCTTGTCATAGGTGAACTCGGCGTGCTCCTTGGACACCGTGGGATCCAGGATCTGCATGCCATTGCTCGAGGAGCGCCCCGCACGGGTGGGGGACCGCTCCAGCAGCCAGCTCTGCTGGGACTCGCCGACGATGCCGCTCAATCTCAGGTTCAAGCTGCCTCCCATGCCGGAACCACGACTCGCCGGAGCAGCATCGCGCATCCCCGCACCCCGCGTCGACCCCACTCGCGCCCCGGGCCGGGGCGTGCGAGGCTCCGCGCTCTCATGTCCCGGACCACCCTGCTCGAGTGCATCGGCGGCACACCCCTCGTGGCGCTCACGCGTGTCGCCCGCGGCCTGCCGGTGCCCGTGCTCGCCAAGTGCGAGCACCTGAACCCGGCCGGCAGCGTCAAGGACCGGATCGCGCTCGCGATCGTGGAGGACGCCGAAGCGCGAGGCGCGCTCACCGCGGGCCAGACGATCATCGAGGCCACCGCGGGGAACACGGGGCTCGGGTTGGCACTCGTCGCCGCGCAGCGGGGCTACCGGCTGGTCTGCGTGATGCCCGAGAAGATGTCCCCGGACAAGCGTCGGGCGCTCGCCGCGGTCGGGGCCGAGGTGGTGATCACGCCCAACGCGCCGCTCGACGACCCCGGCAATTTCCAGAACGTGGCGCGGCGCATGGCCGCGGAGCGGGGCGCGTTCCTCGCCGACCAGTTCGCCAATCCCGCCAACCCGCTCGTGCACGAGCGCACGACGGGACCCGAGATCATGGCGCAGGTCGGCGGCCCGATCGGCGCGTTCGTCGCGGGCGCCGGCACCGGCGGCACGCTGACCGGCGTGGGTCGCTGCCTGCGCGCGCACGGCTCGCACGCACAGGTCGTGCTCGCCGACCCGGTCGGCTCGGGCCTCGCGCACTGGGTGGCCACCGGGGAGCCCGGCCCCGATGCGCCCTACCTCGTGGAGGGCATCGGCAGCAGCCGCGCGCCCGCCAATCTCGACCGTCGCGTGCTCGATGCGGCGGAGTGCGTGAGCGATGCGGACAGCTTCGCCATGACGCGGCGGCTCTGGGCCGAGGAGGGGCTGACCGTCGGCGGCTCCTCGGGGACCGCGGTGGTGGCGGCGCTTCGCGTGGCCGCGCGCGCGCCCGACGGCCCGGTCGTGGTGGTGTTGCCGGACGCGTGGGACCGCTATGCTTCGCGCGACTGGGCGCAGGCGGTCCCGGATGCGCCGATCGATCGGAGGGCCGTGTGAAGCGCCTGCTCGTGTGTCTGATGCTGGGCCCCGCCGTGCTCGCGGCGACCGCGATGGCCGCCCCGCGTGACACGCTCACCGTGGTCTCGCTCAATCTGTGGCACGACCAGCACGACTGGCCGAGCCGCCTGCGCCGCATCGTGCGCGAGCTGCGGGCGATCGCGCCCGACGTGGTCTGCCTGCAGGAGGTGCTGCAACACGAGCAGCTCCCCAACCAGGCGCACGCCCTGGGCGACAGCCTGGGGATGCAGGTCCACTTCACGTCCGTCGATCCCGAGGGCTCACCCAAGCGCTACGGCAATGCGGTCCTGTCGCGGCACCGCGTGCTCGCGACGGGCGGCCGGGCCCTGCTGCCGCTGGATGACTACCGCACCGTGGCGCATGTGCGTCTCGATCTCGGGGGACGCGAGATCGACGTGTACGACACCCACCTGCACCACACGCCCGAAGGGGGCGCGATCCGCACCACGCAGATCCGCGACCTGCTCGCGTTCGTCGACTCGACGCGCGGCCGAGGCGGGCTCGTGCTCGCGGGCGACTTCAACTGCAGGCCCTCGACCGCTGA
This sequence comes from uncultured bacterium, assembly GCA_902826705.1. Taxonomy (GTDB): domain Bacteria; phylum Eisenbacteria; class RBG-16-71-46; order RBG-16-71-46; family RBG-16-71-46; genus CADEFY01. The sequence goes on along the minus strand of CADEFY010000022.1, from coordinate 12,366 downwards.
ACTGCAGCTCCTCTCACCGCAGTATGTCAATGTGTTCCTCGCACTCCATCCGCATGCGACGGCCGCCGAGGCGGCCACGTTCAATCCGCACTTCAGCCCGGGTCCCGGGCACATCGACCACATCTTCGTCCCCAGGCGAGGCCGCGTGCGGCTCACGCCGGTGGCGAGTGAAGTGCTCTTCCGCGATCCCGGCCCCGACAGCGTCTGGGCCTCCGACCACTTCGGCGTGCTCGCGCGGCTGCGCGTGAGCGGGAGGTAGCGTGCGCCCGTTGGGTGAGCTGCTGGCCAGCAATCGTGAATGGGCCGCCGAGATGGCGCGCCGCGATCCGGAGTTCTTCGCACGCCTCAGTCGTCAGCAGGCGCCGCGCTACATGTGGATCGGTTGCGCCGACAGCCGCGTGCCCGCCAACCAGATCGTGGGGTTGCAACCGGGCGAGATGTTCGTGCACCGCAACGTGGCCAACGTGGTCGTGCACACCGACCTGAACTGCCTGTCCACGATCCAGTTCGCCGTCGAAGTGCTCAAGGTGGAGCACATCATCGTGTGCGGGCACTACGGCTGCGGCGGCGTGCTGGCCGCGCTGCGCGATGACAAGCTGGGGCTGATCGACAACTGGCTGCGGCACATCCAGGACGTGCGGCTCAAGCACCGCGTGATGCTCGAGGCCCTGCCCGACGAGCCGGCGCGGCAGGCGCGGCTGTGCGAGCTCAACGTGATCGAGCAGGTGGTCAACGTGAGCCAGACCACCGTGGTGCGCGACGCGTGGACGCGCGGCCAGATGCTCGCAGTGCATGGCTGGATCTACGGGCTGCAGGACGGCCGCGTGCGGGACCTGGGCATGAGCGTGACGGCCGACGCGGAACTGCTCGAACGCCATGCCTCCGCCTGCGCCGCGCTCGGCCAGTCGCGAGTGAGCGCCTGATGGCGCTCGAACCCGGCACGCGGCTCGGCCCATACGAGATCCTGTCGCCGCTCGGCGCGGGCGGCATGGGCGAGGTGTACCGCGCCCGCGACTCGCGACTCGACCGCAGCGTGGCGATCAAGGTGCTGCCCTCGCACCTGTCCGAGAACTCCGAGGTGCGCGCGCGCTTCGAGCGCGAGGCCCGCGCCGTCTCGCAGCTGGCGCACCCCAACATCTGCGTGCTCCACGATGTGGGCCGCGAGGGCAGCATCGACTACATCGTCATGGAGCACCTGGAGGGCGAGACGCTGGCGCAGCGCCTGTCGCGCGGCCCTTTGCCCACCGACGAACTGCTCACGATCGGCGGCCAGATCGCCGACGCGCTCGACAAGGCGCATCGCGCGGGGATCGTGCATCGGGACTTGAAGCCGGGCAATGTGATGCTCACGCGGTCGGGCGCCAAGCTGCTCGACTTCGGGCTCGCGCGCACGACCGGACTCGCCAAACAGGTCACCGACCTCACGAGCAGCCCCACGGTGGCGCAGGCGCTCACCACCGAGGGCACGATCCTCGGCACGTTCCACTACATGGCACCCGAGCAGCTCGAGGGCGGCGAGGCCGATGCGCGCGCCGACCTGTGGGCGTTCGGCTGCGTGCTCTTCGAGATGGCCACCGCGCGCCGGCCATTCGATGGCCGCAGCCAGGCGTCGCTGATCGCGGCGATCCTCGAGAAGCCGGCGCCGTCGATCATGGAGACGCATGCGCTGGCGCCGCCCGCGCTCGACCGTCTGGTGCGCGCGCTGCTCGCCAAGGATCCCGAGGAGCGGTTGCAGACGGCGCACGATGCCCGATTGCAGCTCAAGTGGATCGCCGAGGGCGGCTCACAGGCGGGCGTGCCTGCCCCGGTCGCGGCGCGACGCCGTCGGCGGGAGGGCCTCGCGTGGATCGTCGCCGCCGTGGCGGGCATCGCGGCGCTCGCCGCCACCGGCGTGCTGCTGCTGCGCCCGCGCGCCGAGTCCCGCGTGGTGCGCTTCGAGATCGAGGCGCCGCCTGGGACGCGCGCGATCCAATGGCCGCGCCTCTCGCACGACGGGCGCATGCTGGCGTTCAGCGCCATCGACTCCAGCGGGACGCAGTGGCTCTGGGTGCGTTCACTCGACGCGCTGCACTCGGTCCAGGTCGCGGGCACTCAGGCCGCGAGCCGTGCCTTCTGGTCACCCGATGACCGGTTCCTCGCGTACATCGTCGACGGCAAGGTGAGACGCGTGCCCGTCGGCGGCGGATCCGCCGTGTCGATCGGCGATGCCAAGGGCGGCTTCGATGGCGCGTGGAGCCGCGACGACCTCATCGCATTCGATGGCGGTGCGGGAGACTCGATCCAGGCGATCCCCGTCGGCGGCGGCGCGGTACGCGCGCTGACCACGATCGACCGCGCCTCGGGTGTGGGTGTGCACGGATGGCCCTCATTCCTGCCCGACGGCAAGCACTTCCTGTTCGTGACCTACGGGGACCTCGGCAGCCTGGTCGGCACCATGCGGATCGGGAAGTTGGGGAGCATGACCAGCACGGAGATCGGACCCACCAATGGCCGGGTCGAGTACGCCCCCGAAGGCTACCTGGTGTTCCCACGCGAGAACACGCTGCTCGCCCAGCGCTTCGACCCCGGCTCCGGCCGCACTCGTGGGGAGGCCATGACCATCGGTGAGGACGTCTCCCTGGGGGGTGGCAATGGGGACTTCTCGGTGGCTCGAGGCGGCGTGCTGGTGTATCGCACGCAGCGTTCGAACGTCGCGGCGAGGCTCGTCTGGGTGAACCGGGATGGCGGTGGTGTCTCCGACGCCGCGCCTCCCGGCGCGTACTACGAACTTGCACTGGCTCCTGAGGAATCGAGAGTGGCCCTGGGGATCCTGGGCAGCTCGGGGGAAGGCGCCGACCTCTGGGTGCGCGACCTGGAGCGGGGCATCACCAGCCGACTGACGTTCGACCGTGGCAACGACATCAACCCGGTGTGGTCTCCCGACGGCGCGCGCATCGCCTTCAGCTCGGATCGCCGTCCGCCGTACCGCGCCTACGTCCGGCTCGCGAGCGGCGTGGGAGAGGACGACACACTCGGTACGGGGGATGCCGAAGGCAGCGGCCCGACCCACTGGTCCCCCGATGGCACCACGCTCCTCGTGCGCAAGCGCGAAGCAGGCGCGAACTGGGACGTCACCATGCTCCGAGCGGAGCCCACAGCCACGAGCCGGCCGTTCGTATCGACACCGTTCGTGGAGTCGTGGGCGCGGTATTCGCCTGATGGCCGCTGGATCGCGTATGTGAGCGAGGAGTCCGGCACGCCCCAGGTGTACATCCGTCTCGCCGACGGCACGGGCGGCAAGTGGCAGGTGTCCGTGGACGGCGGCGGGTACCCGCAATGGCGAGGAGATGGCCGCGAGCTGTACTTCCAGGCTCCGGACCAATCGATCGTCGCCACGTCGATCGAGGGCGGCCCGCGGCTCATCGTCGGGACCCCCACGAGACTGTTCCGCATGCCACTGGTGGCGAGTCAGTTCGGCGGCTATCGCTGGGCACCGTCGCGAGACGGCCGGCGGTTCCTGCTGCTGACGCCCTCGGCGGGCGAGGAGCGGGCGCGATTCACCGTGGTCATGGGCTGGCCGGAGGAGCTGAGGCGACGCTGAGCGGCGGGCCAGCACGTGAAGTCGCCGACCCGCCGCGCGTGCGGCCCCCCGGGGCGTCCGCTCAGTCGATCAGCGTCACCTTGTGGGTCGCCTGGTGCACGCCCATCGAGAGCCGGGCGTAGTAGGTGCCGGCGCGCAGGCCCTCGCTCCGCAAGGCGATCTCATGCGGCCCGGACTGCATCCGCACGTCGTCCACCAGCGTGCGCACGCGGCGACCGGCCACATCGAGCAGCTCGAGCCGGACGCGACCCGCGCTCGGCAGCGCGAAGCGGAGCTGCGTCTGCACCCGTGCGGGGTTGGGCGCACTGCGGAGTGCGAAGGGCGAGTGCGCGGCGAGCCCCGGCGCATCGAGCGTGTTGGGCACGAACAGTGCGGCCATGCCCACTTGGCCCAGTCCCCCGATCACGGTGAATGCACCACCCACGTACAGCGTGTTGCGCTCGAACTCGATGTCGTACACATCGGCGTTGGCGCCCGGATTCCAGGTGAACATCGCCGCGCCGCTGGGCTCGAGCAGGGCGATGTGCTGCCGGGTCTGCCCGCCGATGAACGTGAACGCGCCGCCGGCATACACCTCGCTGCCGTACGTGCGCACGGCGTACACCGCGCCGTTCGCGTTGGGGTCCCACGCCGTCGCGAGCCCCGTCGTGGCATCCAGTGCGGCGATCCGGTTGCGGGTCTGGCCGCCGATGGTCGTGAAGGTCCCGCCTGCGTAGACCTTGTCACCCGCGAGGGCCAGGCAGTAGACCGTGCTGTTGGCGGCCGGGTTCCACGGCGTGACGTTGCCGGTGCCCAGGTCGAAGGCGGCGATCCCCACGCGCGTCTGGCCGCCGATCACGCCGAAGTTGCCCGCGACGTACAGCGTGCTGCCTGCCCGCTCGAACGCGATCACCTCGCTGTTGGCACCCGGGTTCCACGCCGTGGCCGAGCCCGTGGTGAGGTCGAGCGCCGCGATGCGCGCACGGGCCTGGCCGCTGATCGTGGTGAACTCGCCGCCGGCGTAGAGGGTGCCGCCATCGAGCAGCAGGTCGTCGACGATGCCGTTGGCATTGGGGTTCCACGGTGTCGCGAGCCCGGTGGCAGGGTCGAGCGCCGCGATGCGGCCGCGCACCTGGCCGCCGATCGATGTGAACGAGCCACCCACGAGCACGGCCGAGGGCGTGACGAGGATGTCGTTGATCTGGTTGTTGGAGTTGGGATCCCAGTCGAGTGGTGCACCGGTCACCGCGTCGAGCGCCATGATGCGGTTGCGCGCCTTGATCCCGATCGTGGTGAAGCCGCCGCCCGCATAGAGCCGCGTGCCGTCCAGCGCCAGCGTGTACACGTAGTCGTTGGCGTTGGGGTGCCACAGCGTGGCGGCGCCGGTGGCCACGTCGAGCTCGGCGAGGCGGTTGCGCGTGGCGGCGCTGATGCTCGTGAACTCGCCGCCCACGCGTAGCGTGCTGCCGGTGAGGAGCAGCGTGTACACGGTGCTGTTCGCATTGGGGTTCCACGCGGTCGCCAGGCCCGAAGCGGCATCGATGGCCGCGATGCGATTGCGAAGCTGCCCGCCGACGCTCGAGAAGGATCCGCCCACGATCACATCGGCGCCACTGCGCACGAGCGAGAACACGGTGCCGTTGCTGTTGGGGTTCCAGGCCGTGGCCAGGCCGGTCGTCACATCGAGCTCGGCGAGCCGATTACGCGCCTGGCCTCCGATCGTGGTGAAGAGCCCGCCCGCATAGAGCGTGGCGCCGTTGAGTGCGATCGCGCGCACGATGCCGATCGAGCCGGGATTCCAACCGCTGGCGCTCGCGGTCGCCAGGTCGAGCGCGGCGATCCCGCTGCGTGTCTGTCCGCCGATGATGTTGAACGCTCCGCCCGCGTAGAGCGTGCTGCCATCGATCACGAGCGTGTAGACGAGGTTGTTCGCATTGGCGTTCCAGGTGAACACCGCGGCGCCCGTCGTGGCGTCGAGTGCCGCGATGCGATTGCGCGTCTGGCCACCGACGAACGTGAACGCACCGCCCACGTAGAGCGTGGAGCCGCTGCGCGCGAGCGTGTAGACCTCGTTGTTGGGCGTCGGGTTCCACGCGGACACCGTGCCGTCGGCGAGGATGTGCGCGAGGTGCGTACGCGCCACACTGCCGATCGCCGAGAAGTTGCCGCCGATGAACCACCCGCCCGCGCCGTCGCTGACCGCGGCGTACACGATGCCCACGACGCGCGGGAACGGCCAACTCGGGACGGTGGCCGGCAGATCGAGCTCGGCGCCACCGCCCGTGAGCGGATAGGTCGAGGTGAACACGCCGCCCACGTACACGCGGTCGGCAGTGCGCGCGAAGGCGGTCACCGCGCCGTTGGTGACCCAGAACGTCGAGTCGGGACGCTGCGCGAACACCAGTTGCGGCAGCCACAGGAGTGTGGCGGCGAGCAGGCCGGCGAGCCAGCGCGAGAGGCGGGGTGTGGTCGTGGGCTGTGACATGGCGGCTCCCGTGAGGGTGGGGTGGACCGCACGCGGCCGAGGGGGCTGCGGACGCGCGGGGCGGGTGGAATCGGCCTCGACCGTCCTTGCGCAGGAGCCCTCGCAGAACCGTCACGCAATGCGCGTGGTTGGGCTGAGCGGCGATCCATGCTGTACTCGCGCCATGTGCCCCCCCGATCCGGTGAGCGGCGTCTGATCCCCTGGCGGGAGCTGGACCGCGCCGAGGTGCCCGGCGGTGGCTCGCCGCTGGTGCTGGCGCAGCGCGGCAGTGAGTACGTGATCCGCTCGGGGGCCGTGGCGCTCATGGCCAGCGGCGCACACGGCTCCGAGGAGGCGCTGGCCGAGGCCGTGTGCGAACGCCTGGAGGGCCGGCCACGAGCGCGCGTGCTGATCGGCGGCCTGGGCATGGGCTACACGCTCGCGGCGGCGCTGCGCGCACTTCCGCCCGAGGCCCGTGTCGACGTGGCCGAACTCGTGCCCGCGGTCGTGCGTTGGAACCGCGGTCCCCTCGGGCCGCTCGCGGGCCGTCCGCTCGAGGACCCGCGCGTGCGGGTGATCGAAGGCGACGTGGCGGACGCGATGCGCGCGTCGGCGCGCTACGCGGCCATCCTGCTGGACGTGGACAATGGCCCGCAGGCGCTCACGCGTGACGCGAATCACGCCCTCTACTCCATTGCGGGACTACGACTTGCAGTGCGCGCCATGCAGCCCTGGGGCGTACTCGGCGTGTGGTCGGTGGCGCCCGACCGCGAGTTCTCGCGCCGCCTCGCCGCCGCGGGTCTCGAGGCCGAGGAACTGCGCGTGCGCGCGCGTCGCACCAAAGGCGGCGTGCACACGCTGTGGCTGGCGACGCGGCTCCGCTAGATGCGGCCCCTGTCGAGCAAGGTGAGGTAGAGCGCCTCCACCTTGCGCCGCGCGCGCGGCGCCTTGCGCAGGTACTTGAGCGCCGAGTTCAGGCTGGGGTCGACGCGGAAGCAGTTCATGGGCAGGTCGCGCGCGAGTCCCTCCCAACCGTAGCGCTCGACCATCTGGCGCAGCATCGTCTCGAGCGTGATGCCGTGCAGCGGATTGTTGGGCTGGGGCGGGGTCATGGTCCCTCGGGGGCGGCCGGCGGGGGCGGGACCACGACACTCCCTCGTCGCCCGGCTCGCGCGCAAGCCCTCGCATGACGGAATGCCGCCCGCGCCCCCGGCGTAGCCGCCGCTAATACCGCTTCCCTGTAAGCGTTCCGAGGCCTAGCCTCGACCTGTCAGGCATGCCGGGAGATCGAAGGGGCTGATGCCAAGGGGACTCGAAGTCGACCGCGACCTGACCGAACGCGCCCGGATGGGCGATGCCGCGGCCTGGCGCACCATCTACGACGCGACCTGCGAGCGCCTGTTCACTTTCCTCTGCTTCCAGATCGGGGATCGTGACGAGGCGAGGGACATCCTCCAGGAGACCTATCTGCAGGCGTTCCGCCGCCTGCACACCTACCGCGCGGAAGCGCCGCTCGAGGTGTGGCTGCGCAGGATCGCGTTCGGGCGTGCCACCGACTGGAAGCGCGTCATGCTGCGCCGCATCAAGCGCACCGTGACACTCGAGGACACGAGCGCCCGCGCGGAACCCGACACCCGCGAGGTGCGCTTCGAGTCCGAGGACCGGGAGCTGCGACGAGCGCTCGCCCGGCTGTCGCCGCACCAGCGCGCCGCGCTTCTGCTGCGCGAGTGGGAGAGCCGCAGCTTCCTCGAGATCGCCGAGCTGCTCGGCTGCGCCGAGAGCACGGCCCGCGTGCACCACACCCGGGCACGCGAACACCTGCGCGCATCGCTGCGCGACACCCTGCGCCCCACCGTGGCGCACGAATGGGAAGGACGGCGGACATGAAGGCGATGCTGGAGCAGTTCGCGCAGCACCTGACCTCGGAGGAGCGGGAGGCCGTGTGGCGGCAGGTGCGTGCGCCGCGCGCGACGACGTCCCATGCGCCCGCGCGCTGGGCCCTGGCGGCGAGCGCGGCGGCCGCGGCGGCGTTCGCGCTGATGGTGACGGGCGTGCCACCACGCGCGCCTTCGGAGCTGCGATCCGTGGCGCCAGTGCCCGCGATCGAGCGCGCGCCCACGGTGGCGCGGCCGGCGCCGACGCGACGTGCCGAGGAGCTGCCCGTGCGTGAGGCGGAACCTCGCGTGGTGCAGGAGCCCGAGCGCGTCGAGCCGCAGATCCTCATTCCCCCCGTCCCGGTGCCGGAGGCGTCGCCGACACCGAGCCTCGAGACCGGTGTGCTGCGCGGCCGCGTCCTGGACGCGCAGCAGCAGCCCATCGCGTTCGCGAACGTGATCGTGCTGGGGACGAGAAAGGGCACGCTGACCGACGAGCAGGGCCGTTTCGAGGTGCGAGACGTGCCCGCAGGCCGCAAGCAGGTCCGGCTCTATTCGATCGGCTTCGATGCCGTGACGCAGGAGGTCGATGTGGCCGTGGGCAAGCCCACGTCGCTCGAACTTGTCGCCGGCCAGCCCAAGGTGGTCAAGGAGATCGAGACGATTCAGGTCGGGGCCGAGAGGCGCCTCGACACCCCGTCGAGCGGCACCAGGCAGTCGATCTCCGCCGAGAAGCTCAAGGATCTCCGCGTCGACAACCTGTCCCAGGCGCGAGCCTTCGCTCCCGGCATGGTCGCTCAGGGCGGTGAGCTGCACTTCCGCGGCGGCCGCCGTGGTGAGGTCCAGCACCAGTTCGAACGCCCGTCGCCCGCGCCGGCCCCGCAGACGGCCGCCCCGTCGACTCCGCAGGCCGTGCCGATCACGGGTGGCACCGCGCTGCCCAATGACCAGCCGTTCGATGCCATGTTCTTCAAGCACCACGGCGTCAACCCGTTCGTGGCCACCGACGAGGACGCGCTCTCGACTTTCGCCGTCGACGTGGACAACGCCTCCTACACGCTCATGCGCCGCTACGTGGGGCTCGGGCACCTGCCGCCGCCCGAAGCAGTGCGCGTGGAGGAGTACGTCAACTTCTTCGCGCAGGGCTACCCCAGCTTCGAGCACGAGGACTTCCGCATCCTGGTCGATGGCGCGCCGTCGGCGTTCGGTGCGGGGCTGCACCTGCTGCGGGTGGGGATCAAGGGACGTGAGGTGCTGGCCGCCGACCGTCGCCCCGCACACCTCACGTTCGTGATCGACGTCTCGGGGTCCATGGCGCGCGAGGACCGGCTCGAGCTGGTGAAGCGTGCGCTGACACTGCTCGTCGACGAACTGCGGGCAGACGACGAGGTCGGCATCGTGGTCTATGGCAGCCAGGGCCGGGTACTGCTCGAGCCCGTCACGCTCGGACGATCCGGAGACGGCCGCGCGCAGATCCTGGGCGCGATCGGCGAGCTGCGCCCCGAGGGCTCGACCAATGCCGAGGAGGGCATCCGCCTCGGCTATGCGATGGCGCGCCGACGTCACGTGCCCGAGCACCTGAGCCGCATCATCCTGTGTTCGGATGGCGTAGCGAACGTGGGCCGCACCGGGCCCGAGTCGATCCTCGCCCAGGTGCGCAGCGAGGCCGATCGCGGCATCAGCCTGACCACCATCGGATTCGGCATGGGCAACTACAACGACCAACTCATGGAGCAGTTGGCCGACAAGGGCGATGGCAACCACTACTACGTGGACGACCTCACCGAGGCGCAGCGCGTGTTCGTCGAGAACCTGACGGGCACGCTGCAGACGATCGCACGGGACGCCAAGATCCAGGTCGAGTTCGACTCCACGCGTGTGCTGCGCTACCGGCTGATCGGGTTCGAGAACCGTGACGTGGCCGACCGCGACTTCCGCAACGACAAGGTCGATGCGGGCGAGATCGGCGCGGGCCACACCGTCACGGCGCTCTACGAGTTGAAGCTGGCGCCGCGGGTCACGCGCGGCACGATCGCCACGGTGCGGCTGCGATACGCGCAGCCGGAGCACGAGGGCGCCGGGGAGCCCGAGGTGCGCGAGATCGCGCAGCGGTTCGATGCTTCCCAGCTCAGCGCACGCTTCGACCAGGCGTCGCCGCACCTGCGCCTGGATGCGGCGGTGGCGGAGTTCGGTGAGATCCTGCGCGAGAGCTATTGGGCGCGCGAGAGCCACCTGGCGAGCGTGCTCACGGTGGCGAGGAGCGCGGCGAACCGGCTGGGCGATGCGCCGAGCGCCGAGTTCGTGCGGCTGGTGGAGCAGGCATCGCGCTTGCGGGACAAGGCGGGGCCGAGAGTGCGCGAGGCCGAGTGAGCCGCACGAGGGCGGCGGTGGAGACACGCCGCCGCCCTCGTGCGCGTCACGGAGGGCTGGAGCGCGCGCTCGTACGCGACTAGATTCGCCCACCATGCACACCCCCGCGCCGCAAGCGCCGATCCCCGAGGAGTGGTTGTGGGGATGGGATCCCACGCCGGGCATCGTGTCGGTGTGGGCGAGCACCGCCGGCGTCGCTGATGTGTGGCGGCGCTCGCCCGAGACGGGTGAGCTCACGCACGAGCAGGCGCGGTTCCGGCCCTGGCTGCTGCTCGACCGGCTCGACGACCTGGCGCATCTCGGACCAGCGATGGCACCCGACGGCGATCCGCATGCCGCAGTGACATGGCGCGAACTCGTCGGGCCTGGTCGCCTGCGCTTCCAGGTGAGTGCGGCCGATGGGCGTGCGCTCGCGCGAGCCGTGCTCGAGGGTGCCTCGCGGCGCCTCGGGCGCTCGCTCGGCCACGTGCGCGACATGGACAAGGCGGAGGTGCTCTGGCTGCCGCCCGAGGAGCAGTACCTCGTCGCGACGGGCCGCACGTACTTCCGCGGGCTGGCGTTCGACCAGTTGCAGCGGCTGCAGTTCGACCTCGAGACCACCGGCCTGTCGGCGGAACGCAGCCGCATCTTCATGGTCGCCGTGCGACACCCCACGGGCGAGACGGAGGTGCTGGAGGCGACCAGCGAGGGCGACGCCGCCGAGTCCGAGTTGATCCGACAGCTCGTCGCCACGGTGCGGCGTTCCGACCCGGACGTGATCGAGAACCACAACCTGCACGGGTTCGACCTGCCGTTCCTCGAGCATCGTGCACGCGTGCTGGGCGTGCCGCTCGCGTTGGGCCGCATCGCCTCGCTCGGTGTGCGATCGCGCGCCTCGCGCCGCGACCAGCATCGCGTGGTGGTGCCGGGGCGCGAGTGCATCGACACGCTCGACGCTGTGCGGCGCTACGACTTCGCGGTGCGCGAGCTGCCGAGCCACGGGCTCAAGGCCGTGGCGCGCCACTTCGGGATCGCGCAGGTGGATCGTGAGCTGATCCGCGGCGACCGCGTGTACGAGACCTTCCTCAGCGACCCCGAGCGCGTGCGCCGCTATGCCACCTCCGACGTGACCGAGGTGGCGGATCTGGCGCGGCTGCTGGGCGGTGCGGCGTTCGCATTGGCGCAGCTCGCGCCTCGGCGCTACGAGCGGCTCGCCGATGCGGGGGCTGCGACGGGCGTGATCGACCCGCTGCTCGTGCGCGCCTACCTGCGCGCGGGCCACGCGCTGCCGGCGCACGAGCCGGGTGACGGCACGACGCACAGCGGCGCGGCACTGCACCTGTTCGCCACCGGCGTGGCGCGGCACGTGGTGAAGGCCGACGTGGCGAGCCTGTACCCCTCGCTCATGCGCACGCACCGCATCGGTCCGGCGCGCGACCGGCTCGGCGTGATGCTGGCGCTGGTGGATGCGCTGGTCGAGCGCCGGCTCGCCGCCAAGGCGACCGCGCGAGCGGCCGCGCCCGGCTCGGCCGAGCGGCACACGCACGAGGCGCTGTCGGCGGCCATGAAGCTCGTGGTGAACACGGCGTACGGCTATCTGGCCGCCGGCGGGCTCACGCGGTTCGCCGACGTGCACGCCGCCAACGAGGTCACGCGGCGCGGCCGCGAGACGCTGAGCCTGCTGTGCCGCGAGCTGCAGGCACGCGGCGTGACCCGGCTGGAGGCGGACACCGACGGCGTCTACTTCGCGGTGCCGGAGTCCTGGACCGAGGCGGACGAGCGCCGTGTGGTGGCCGAGGTGGGATCCCTGCTGCCGCCGCTCGTGCAGCTCGAGTTCGAGGGGCGCTATGCCGCCATGCTGTCGCATGAGCCCAAGAACTACGCGCTACTCGGTCACGACGGGAAGCTCACGCTGCGCGGGGTCGCATTCCGCTCGAGCCGAGCCGAGCCATTCGGCGAGGCGTTCCTGCGGCGCGCGGTGGAGCGGCTGCTGTCGGGGGACATCGCGGGTGTCCGCGAAGCCTATCTCGACACCGTGCTCGCGCTGCGGCGGCGGGAGCTGAGCACGTTCGAGGTGTCCTCGCGTGTGCGCATGACCAAGTCCCCGGCGCAGTACCTGG
>CADEFY010000021.1 GCA_902826705.1 uncultured bacterium | reverse complement strand
GCCCGGCGCGCGCGACCGGGCCTGGGGCGCCTGTCTGCTGCTCCAGGCGATCGCCATCACCGCATGGATCGTCGGCGCCGCACAGCCCTCGCTCACGTCCTGGGCCCCCGCCCTCCTGGCGGCGCTGCCCACATCCCTCGCGGCGGGCCTCCTCGCGATCTCGGTGATCACCGGAGGCCTGCTGGGCTCCGGCATGGCCCTTGGACGACCCGCGAGTCCACGCTCGTCCACGCTCGGCACGATCGCCGTTCCGATCCTGCTCGGCGTGGTCCTCGTCACGCTCACGACGACGCTCCCGGATCGGTCCGCCTTCTGGGGTGACAGCATCGTGCGTGCCTGGGCGGCCGAGTTCGGCGACTACCGGGCCATGTTCCCGCAGGGAATGCCGCTGGATGGGTGGGTCTTCGGCGACGGCCCCCGCGCCATCGCCCAGGCGACGGGCGGGTCGCACGCCACGGCACGGCTGGCCCTCGCGGTCGCGCTGCACGTCCTGCTGTTGGCGGCGGTGGCGTGGTGTCTGGCACCCGCCCCGGCAGACAGGCCCGACGCGACGCTGCTGCTGGTCGTCGGACTGCTCGTGCCCAGCAGCATGGTGTTCTCGGGCATGAATCGCGACACGGTCCTCCTGCTGCCTGCCACCGCGGTGTACCTGGGAGCGCACCGCCGACTCCGAAGCCATCCGACCGAGCGTCGATGGGCGTTCGTGCTCCTCGCCGCGCTGCTCGTGTGCGTGCTCACGCACCGCAGCGCTGTGCTGCTCCTGCCGCATGCCGCGGTGCGGTTCTGGCCGCGCGCGGGTCTGCCGAGGGCGACTCGGAGCGCCATCCCCTTCCTGCTGTTCATCGCGATCGCGATCGCCGCGATCCTGTTGGTGCTGCGCGTGCTGACGCAGTTCGACGCCACCCACCACATGAGCTGGCTGCGGCACCCCCTCGCCTGGCCCATCCTCCGCCCGCCGCACTGGGTGGATCTGGGCAACGCGCTCCTGCTCCTGGGTCCAGCCCTCATCCTGCTGCCCGCAGCGCTCTCCGTCGCACGGCGACGCAGCGACCTGCTCGCGCTCGTCTCGGCCGGCATTCCCGCTGCGGCGTTCGCGGCGATCCCACCCCAGCAGGGACTGCCTCGAGACCTCGACGTGCACGCCTGGGCGGCGCTGATCCTGAGCGTCTCGGTGCTGACTTCCCTCGAGGGCGTCCGCGTGCTGCGCCACGGCATCCTTCCGCGCCTCACGTTCGCCGCGGTGACGACGCTGAGCCTGCTCTCGCTGCTGTTGCTCAAGGTCGTGCCAGCACGGCACTCCACCATGCTCGCGTACGTGGCCAGACTCGTGACTGCACCGGCCGCGGCTGGCGATGCGCGCGTCCCCCAGCTCGCGGCATTCAGCGGACTGCTGGAGTCCCGTCGTGGCCACGCACTCGAGGCCGCGCGGTCATTCGCCATCGCGAGCCACGCCCAGCCGACGGCGCACTATCTCGGGATGACCGGTGTCATGTGGCTCCAAGCGGCACGTCCTGACAGCGCTGCGACCGCGTTCGCGAGCATGCTGGAGGCAGATCCGCGGAGCATGGTGGCATGGCTGGGCACACGCGCCTCTGCGCGCGCCCGCGGCGACTCGGTGATGGCCCACGAGGCCCTGTCCGAAGTGCTCGGACTCGCCGAGGACCCCGCGATGCGGTCCCAGTTCGACCGCGCGCTGCGCGACTTCCCGACGCTGCTCGATGCCGAGCTGCTCGCGGCCCGACAGGCCCTGCGGTGAGGGGCGCGACCGCGACTCTGCTGATCGCGCACCTCCTGCTCGCCTCGACGGGCGCGACCGCGGCCAGTCCGACCCAGACGGCGCAACGATTCCGCGAGCAGGTCGACCGTTCGCTCGAGGACTCGCTCCGCGCCATCGCGCGATCCACCCCGGGGCAATTGCTCGTGGAGGCACGCCTGCTGCCGCAGAACCGCGTCGCGCGGCTCGGCGCCGATCGGCCTGCGCCCATGGCGAGCACGTGCAAGCTGCCGATCGCGGTGGCCGCGCTGAGCGAAGCCGACGCGGGCCGCCTGCCGCTCACGCGGCGCGTGCGGCTGCTCGCCCGGGACATGCACCCGGGGGTCAGCCGGCTCGCCGAACGCCACCCCGAAGGAGGCGTCGAGGTGACGGTGCGCGAGCTGCTCGCCGAGATGCTGATCACCAGTGACAACAGCGCGTGCGACGCGCTGCTGCGCGTGCTCGGGGGCGGCGCCCCGGTGACGGCGCGCATGCAGGCGCTCGGCGTGACGCCACTGCGCGTGGACCGCAGCGAATCGAAGATGGGGGACGACGCCCTGGGAGTGGTGTTCCCGTGGCACGACTCGCTGCGCACGCGGGCCAGCGTGAAGGCCGCCTGGCGCTCGGCCACCGCCGAGCAGCGCGGCGCGGCCATGTCTCGCTTCCTCGCCGACCCGCGCGACACCGCGACGCCGACCGCGATGAACCGACTGCTCGAACGGATCTGGAGGCGCGAGGCGCTGTCTGCCGCCCATACCGACACGCTGCTCGCCTGGATGTCCCGCTGCACCACCGGCCGCGCCCGACTGCGCGCCGGGCTGCCCGCGCAGGTGGCCGTGTTCGACCGTACCGGCACCGGCGCGACCAGCAACGGGCGCACGGCCTGCGTGAACGCGGTGGGACTGCTGCGCCTGCCGGGCGGCGGCGGCTGGGTGGCGCTCTCGGTGTTCGTGCGCGACGTCCGTGGCGAGACCGCCGCCGCTGAGCGCTGCATCGCCCGGGTGGCGCGCGCGGTGTTCGAGGCGTGGAACGCGCCGGATTGAACCGAGTGGCGGGCCTTTACAGCGCGCGTCGCTCGTAGCTGCGCACGGCGACCAGCACGAGCACGACCGCGTAGCCCGCGGCCCACGCGACCATCGCGGGGCTCGGCACCGAGGCGGGTGAGAATGGCGAGAAGTGCATCTCGCGCATGAGCGCGGGCTGCATCTGCGAGGCCGCCAGTTGCCACATGCTCTCGGATGGGATCAGGAGGCTGGCGGCCACACCGACATGCCGGGCCGCCTCGTTGTCGGACCACGCGCCCACCTGCTCCACCCAGCCGCCGATGAACGCCAGGCCGTAGAGCCCGAAGGCCATGACGCCGTTGGTGACCGTGCTCAACCGCGTGCCGCCTGCGATCGACAGCGAGGTGAGGATCGTGGCCTCGAGAATCATGAGAGGCAGTCCCACGCCGAGGCCCGGCAGCGAGAACCCGGCGACGAGCCGGGACACCAGTGCGACGCCGCCCCCCATGAGGGTGAGGTAGCCGAGCACGACGGTGAGGTACGCGAGCCACTTGCCCAGCAGGATGCTCGAGCGGCGGATCGGCTTGCTGGCCAGGGTCTGCGACACGCCGCTCTCGATCTCGCCCGAGAGCGTGTCCACTGGGAGCAGCACGGCGGACATGACGGTGAGGAAGTTGACGGCGTACATCCCCGCCAGCGTGATGAAGTTGAGCACCATGCGCCGCTCGAGGAGGGCTGCATTGTCGCCGTGCATCTCGCGCACGATGAAATGGATGCCGATGCCGAACAGCACCAGGAACGCGCCGCCGCACAGGAGCGCGGCGCCCAGGATGCGGCGGCGCATCGCCTCGAACCAGGTCAGGTGCAGCACCGTGATCAGGTCGCGCATGGCTAGCCCGGCCTCACTTCGTCGCCCAGTACCTCGAGGAACAGCTGCTCCAGCGTAGGCAGGCTCGAGCGCACGCCATACACCGCGACGCCGCGCGCGACCAGCATGCGCACCACGTCGGCGACCTGCGCCTCGCCCTCCAGGCGCAGCCGCCAGCGCCCCTGTTCCTCGCGCGCGCCGCTGCCCATGGCGGCCAGTGCGATCGCGGCCTCCTCAGACACGGCGCCCAGGCGCAGCTCCAGCTCGAGGCCGTGCGCCTCGCTGCCCAGCCGCATCTCGCGCACGATGCGTCCCTGCTTCACGAACACCACACGGTCACAGGTCTGCTCCACCTCGCTCAGCAGGTGCGAGTTGAGGAACACGGTGACGCCGTCGGCCTTGAGTTCCCGGATGATGTCGCGCACCAGCCGCCGCCCGATCGGATCGAGCCCCGACGTGGGCTCGTCGAGGAACACGAGCCGCGGCGAATGCAGCAGCGCCTGCGCCAATCCCACACGCTGCGTCATGCCCTTGCTGTAGGTGGACACACGCTGGTGCGCGGCGTCGAGCAGGTCGACCCGCGCGAGCAGCGCCTCGATCCGCTGCTCCAACGCTGTGCCACTCATGCCGAACAGTCGCCCGTGGAACTGCAGCAGCTCGCGGCCGGTGAGCCAGTCCTGGAACCGGAAGTGCTCGGGCAGGAAGCCCACCCGTTCCCGCGCTCGGCGCTCGCCGATCGGGACCCCCATCAGCCGGCCGCTCCCCGAGGTGGGCGCGATCAGACCCAGCAGCATCTTGAGCGAGGTCGTCTTGCCTGCGCCGTTGGGGCCGAGGAATCCGAAGACCTCTCCCGGATCGACCGTCAGGGAGAGGTCCGCGACCGCCAGCTTGTCGCCGAAGCGCCGGCGCAGGGACTGCGTCTCGATGGCAGGGCCGGTCATGTTCGGGACGTCACCTCACCGACTCGGCCATCATGACCAGCTCGCTGCTCTGCAGGTTGCCGCCGAGCGCATAGACACGGCCCTCCTCGGTCCACAGCACCAGGCCGCCGCGCCGATCCCGCTTGGTCGCATCGGGCCGCATCTCGATCACCAGACCCTTGGCCCCATGGATCGTGACCTCGCGGAACGCCGACGCATGCACCGGCACCGGCACGAGCAGGGTGCCGTTCCAGTCGATGCGCTGTGCCGTGCGTCGCGCCTCGCGGGCGTCCAGCCCCAGCACGCGCAACGCCACCTCGCCCATCTGCGCCAGGTCCGCACCAGGCGGAAGGTCGACCTCGGGCGAGGCCGCCTGGCGGAACTCCACGCGGCGTTCGCCCTTCGCGTACTTCATGATCACCGCGCGCGGCATGCGCACGGTGAGACTGCGGCCATCCCATTCGCCCGGCACCTGCACGTCGTCCAGGTCGAGCAACTCGAGCACGCTCGCGAGCTGCTGCGTGTCGACGGTCATGCGGGCCTCGCCGTCGCCCGTGACGACCACGCCCTCGAGTGCGAGTCCCTTTGGCAGCTCCGCCGGCTCACGCACGCTGAGCCCCGCCGCGGACGCCGCCGCCTGCGGGGTGTCGAACCGCCGCGGCTCGCCCGGGGCGCGCAGCACCTCGGTGTCGAACCCGAGCAGCGCGGGGCCCGAGCCCTCTTCGCCGCCCTCGGCCAGGGACTTCAGCCGCTCCATGCGCGCCGGATCGAACGGCACGGCCGTCAGATTGCGCACGCGGAACAGATCGAGCAGTTCGCGCGCCGTGGCGCGCACCGTCGGGACCATGAACACGCCCGCCACCACGGCGATCACGAGCGCCGCGGCCAGCGCGGGGTGCCACCGGAAGCCCGTGGGCTCCGGGTCGTGCTGGTCGAGCTCGCGCAGCCGCTCACGCAGCGCACGCGCGAACCCCGGGCGCGGCTCACGCGCGAAGTCCCGCAGGAATCGGTCGTCCATCGTCACTGCTCTCCTTCCTGCCAGCGCGACCGCAGCGCCACCACCGTGCGGTGCAGGATCGTGCCGACGTTGCTCTCGGTCAGTCCCGTGAGTCTCGCGATGTCGCGATGCTCGTATCCGCCGCCGTACTTGAGCGCGACGATCTCGCGCTCGCGGTCCGGCAGCTCGGCGAGCAGCCGGCCCAGCCGGTCGACGTCGGAGCCGCGCTCCGCCGCCGCGTCCGCCTCGGGCCCGCCCGCCACGTGCATCGCCGCATCGAGCGGCGCCAGGGTGCGGCGGCTGCGGAAGTGGTCCACCGCCACGTTGCGCGCGATGGTGAACAACCAGGTCGTGAAGGCGCCCTTGTCCCGGCGGTAGCGGGCTCGCGCCTGCCACGCCTTCTGGAACGTGACCGCCGTCAGGTCCTCGGCCTCCGGGCCCGGGCCGACGCGATAGCGGAAGAAGTCGTGCACCCGCGGCAGCAGCCCCGTGTAGAGCGCGTCCCAGTCCGCCTCTCGCGCCGGATCGAGCGTCCAGATCCGTCCGAACAACGCATCGGTGATGGCCATCGTGGGAATCATACGGGCCAGCCGGGCCGGCATCACAGGCCGCCCGCCCGGGGCCGGGGGTCGCGGCGTTCGGCTATACTGCGTCCCCTCGCCGAAGCCACCCCCCCGGAGACCCGTGTGCCACGCTTCTACATCACGACCGCGATCGACTACGTCAACGGTCGGCCGCACCTCGGCCATGCCTACGAGAAGGTCCTCGCCGACGCGATCGCGCGTTGGCACCGCCAGCGCGGCGACACCACGTACTACTTGACGGGCACCGACGAGCACGGGCAGAAGATCGCCAAGGCCGCCGCGGCGGCCGGTAAGCTGCCCAAGGCGTTCGTCGACGAGCTGGCCGAGACCTTCGTCTCCGCGTGGCGCGAGCTGGACGTGGCCCACGATCAGTTCTTCCGCACCACCGACCGCCGGCACGAGATGGCGGTGCAGGAGCTGTTCCGCCGCCTGCGCGACGGCCTCTCGCCCAAGACCGGCGAGCCCGTGCTCTACGAGAAGGAGTACGAGGGCCTCTACTGCGAGGGCTGCGAGGCGTTCAAGACCGACAAGGACCTCGACGAGAACGGCCTGTGTCCCGAGCACAAGGTGCCGCCCAAGCCGATCCGCGAGTCCAACTTCTTCTTCCGGCTCTCCGAATACGACGACGCGCTGCTCAAGCACCTCGAGGCGCACCCGGAGTTCATCCAGCCTGACTACCGCCGCAATGAAGTGCTCAACGTCATCAAGGGCGGGCTGCAGGACATCAGCGTCTCGCGTCCCAACCTCACGTGGGGCGTGCCGCTGCCCGACGACCTGGAGGGTGGTGAGGGCCATGTGGCCTACGTGTGGGCCGACGCGCTGCTCAACTACCTCTCCGCGATCGGCTGGCCCGAGCGGAAGTACTCGCTCTGGTGGCTCGCCAAGGAGAAGGACGTGGGCGGCCCCGGCGCTGCGCGCGAGGACGAGTTCCAGGACCTCGACGGCCACGGCAAGCCCGGAGCCGCATGGGCCGGGACCGGCAAGCCGCTCTACACGAATGCGTTCCACCTGATCGGCAAGGACATCAGCCGTTTCCACTGCATCCTGTGGCCGGCCATGCTGCTCGCCGCGGGCGTGCCCCTGCCGCGGCAGGTGTACGTGCACGGGTTCATCTATGCGCGCGGCGAGCGGCTGTCCAAGTCCTCGGGCAACGTCGTCGACCCGCTCGAGATGACACGCACCTTCGGCCCCGATGTGGTGCGTTTCTACCTGCTGGATTCGATCCCCACCGGGCGAGACGGCGAGTTCACGATCGAGCAGCTCGTGGAGCACTGCAACGCGCACCTCGCCAACAAGCTCGGCAATCTCGCCAATCGCACGCTCAACCTGACGGGCCGCCACTTCGAGGGCACGGCGCCGCGCGAGTGGTCCCCCGATGCGTTCACCGGCGAGTCGCGTGCGGCGCTGCAGGCCGTGCTCGATGCCGCCGAGCGCACGGCGGTCGAGACGCCCCGGGCGTGGGAGGAACTGCGTCTGCACGAAGCGCTCGATCACACCTGGACCGTGATCGAGCGCGCCAACGAGTTCGTCGACCGCGCCAAGCCCTGGGAGCTGGCCAAGGATCCGGCGCGCCGCGCCGAACTCGGCACGTGCCTCGGGGCGCTGCTCGAGGTGCTGCGCCTCACGGCGATCTGGGCATGGCCCGCCATGCCCGGCAAGTGCGAGCAGCTCTGGACGCTGCTCGGCCACGCCGGCTCCCCGGGTGCGCCGGGGACGCGTGCGGTGCCCGCGTTCGGTGCCGGCGACGGCCGCGCGCTCGGCGCCACCGCGATCCTGTTCCCGCGCATCGACTTGAAGAGCGTGGCCGGCACGGCAGAGTGACTCCACCCCGGCGGGCGCCATGATCGACACGCACTGCCATCTGTCCGACAAGCGCTTCGACAAGGACCGGCCGCAGGTGTTCGACCGCATGCGGCACGCCGGGGTGACGCATGCGATCGAGATCGCGTACGGGCCCGGCATCTGGGAACGCGCGTTCGCCCTGGCGGCGCAGCACCCCAACCTGTTCCTCGCGGTGGGCGTGCATCCGAGCGAGGCCGGCCGGGTGCCCATGGACGCGTTGGCCACGTTGCGCGATCACGCCCGGCATCCCCGTGTGGTGGCGATCGGCGAGACGGGGATCGACTACTACCGCGACAACGCCCCGCCCGAGGTGCAGGAACGGTGGTTCCGCGCCCAGATCACGCTGGCCGACGAGGTCGGGCTGCCCGTGGTGATCCACCAGCGCAGCGCACTCGAGCCGGTGATGGCGATCCTCGAGGAGATGCGCCCCGCCGCTGGCGGCGTGCTGCACTGCTTCGACCAGGACGCCGCGACCGCAGCGCGTGCGGACGCCATCGGTTTCAAGCTCGGGTTGGGCGGCGTGCTCACTTACGGACATGAGGCGCTCGACGACGCCGTCCGCACGGCGCCCGAACACCTGCTGATGCTGGAGACGGACTCCCCGTACCTCGAGCCCGAGCCGAGGTCGCTCCGGCGCAACGAGCCCGCGCTGCTCACTCGCGTGGCGCAGCGCCTGTGCGCGCTGCGCGGCTGGACGCCCGCCGAGGCGGTGTCGATCACGCGGCGCAACGCCCGCGAGCTGTTCCGCCTGCCGATCGCCGCGGAACCCGCCGCGACGGAGTCTGCATGAGCCGCCGCTGCGTGCGGATCGCGGGTCTCGCGCTGCTCCTCGGCGCCACCGCAGCGCTCGCGGCACCGACGCCCGCCGAGCGCATCCGGCTGCGCGAACGCACCGCGGCGCTCTCCGAATCGCGGGAGCAGGCCCGCCGCGGCGAAGTCGACGCCGCGCGGCTCGTGCCCCAGTTCCTCGCGTTCGCCGACACGCTGGAGGCCGCGGGACTCGACTCGCTCGCAGCACAGATCCTGTACCGCGCCGGCGGCATGAGCGGCCGGCTGGCACGCGACGCCGACGCCGAGTCGCAGCTCCGCCGCGCGCTGCAGATCGCCACCCGGGCGCGCGATGAGAACATGCAGATCCGTGCACGCACGCTCCTCGCCTCGCAGCTCATCAATCGCGCACCGGAGCAGGCGATCGAGCTGCTGCGCGGGGTCGAGGCGATCTGCATCCGCCGCAAGCAGTGGCACGAGCTGGCGCGGGCGCGCGGCACGCTCTCGAGCGCCTACGGATCGCTCGGCCGCATGTCGGAGGCGATGCGCGTCTCGCGCGGCGCGCTCGATGCCGCCAAGCGCTCCCGGCGCGACCTGAGCCTGGCCGAGGCGTACAACGACCTGAGCCAGTTGCTGATCCCCGGAGGCAGCCATCGGGAAGCGCTCGTGCATGCGGACAGCGGGCTGGCCGCCGCGCGCCGCGTCGGCATCAGTCTGCAGCTCGCGGTGGCGCTCGGGACGCGCGCGCGCGCGCTGCAGGCCAACGACCGCTCGGCCGAGGCGCTCGAGATGTTCCACGAGGCGGTGCACGTGGACCGGATCCGCGGCGACCGTCAGCACCTCATGCGCACGCGCCTCGCGCTCGGCTCGTACTACTGGGAGTCGGGCGACGACGCGCGCGCCCTCGCCCAGGCCGACTCGGCGCTCGAGGACGCGACGCGCGCGCGCAACCGGCTCATGGAGTCGCGCGCCACGGCGCTCCTCGCGTTGTCGCTCGCCAACCTCGGCCGTGTGCAGGAGGCCGAGACCACGCTGGCCCGCGCCATCCCGCGCTTCGAGGGCGTGCGCGAGGGCCTCGGGGCTGCTGAGAGCCAGGCGGGCCTGTCGATCCGGGGCGGCGAGATGTACGCCACGTGGGCGCGATGCCTCGCACAGCAGGGGCGCACAGTGGACGCGTGGCGCGCAGTCGAACGCGGCCGCGCATGGGCGCTGCGCGAGCAGCTCGCCGACGACGACTCGCTCGCCTCCCTGCGGGGGCTCCAGAAGCTGCTGCGAGAGAGTGGCGCGACGCTGCTGCAATGGGCCGAGAGTCAGCGCAATCCCGCCCTGGCCTTCGTGATCACCCCCGACAGCGTGATCGCCGTGGAGCTGGGCCGCCCACAGCCGCTCTCGCAACCGCGCCTCGTATGGAGCGCGATCTTCGCGGGGCGAGACGAGACCCACGTGATCCCCGCGCTGCGGGCATTCTCGCGCGCCTGGCTCCACCCGGTGGTCGGCCGCATCCCCGCCAGTACGCGCCGCCTGATCCTGGTCACCAACCGCCCCCTCGCAGATGTGCCGCTGGAGGAACTGCCACTCCCCGACGGCCGCGCGCTCGCCGACCGCTGGCCGCTCACGCAGGCGCCCTCGGCGAGTGTGCTGCTGCTGCTCCAGCGCCGTTCGGCGCCGCCTTCGGGGATGTCGGTGTGGGCGGACCCCACGCTCGCTCGTACGACGCTCGACGCCATCGGGCAGCATGCGGGCAACGCCGTGCGCGACCGCACGCGGCAGCCGCTGCCGCAGGCACGTGCCGAGGCGCGTGCCGTGGCGGCGCCCGGCGCGCGCGTATGGCTGGGAGCCGAGGCCACGCGCGTGCGGCTCATGGAACCCGACCGTGCGAGAGACGCCGTGCTGCATCTGGCTACGCACACCTGGATCGATCCGCGCAACCCCGACGCCGCTGGCCTCGCGCTCGCCGGGCCGCTGGGACTCGTGACGGCCAAGGACATCAGCGCCCTCACGCTGCCGGCCGATCTCGCCGTCCTCTCGAGCTGCGCCTCCGCGGCCGGTGTCGAGGTCATGGGCGAGGGCGCGTTCGGATTGCCCCGTGCATTCCTGCTGGCTGGCACTCGAAGCGTGGTGAGCACGCGCTGGTCCGTGCGCGACGCCGTCGCGCGGCGCGGCATGGAGTTGTTCTACGCCGGCCTGCGCGCGGGGCAACCCCGCGACGAGGCCTTGCACCGCATGCGCGCGCAGATGATGCGCGAGCGATACCCGATCCGTGACCGTGCCGCGTTCACGCTGCTCGGCCTGGGCCACGAACCCGTGCGGTCATTGCGCGGGAGATGAAGGCCGTCGCGCGTCCAACCAGCGCAGGTACTCGCGCGGGCCACGGGCACCCGGCACATGCTGGAGTGCATCCAGCGCGGCATGGCGCGCGGACGCCGTGTCCCCGAGCTGGTGCATGACTCGGACGTATTCCATCCACGCCGCGCCGTCCTCCGGGCGCCGGACCAGCAGGTCACGATAGATCGAAGCCGCGTGCCGGGGTCGTCCGTTCGCGATCTCCATCATCGCCCACTGCCTGAGGATCCGCGGACTGGGCGTGAGTGACGCCGCACGCGTGAAGGCCTCGGCCGCACCGGCCGGATCTCCCGTGTCGGCGAGGCGCTGGCCGATGAAGTCCCAGGTGCTCCCTCGTTCCGTCGCGCTCCGGGTGGACGGCTCTCGAGCGATCCTGTGCATGCGTTCGAGCCCACGCACGAGATCGTGGTGGTGCAGGAGCATCACAGCCGCTGGGACTGCAGCGTTCAGCGCCAGTGCACCTCCCAGCCAGGCACGGCGCGGCG
This sequence comes from uncultured bacterium, assembly GCA_902826705.1. Taxonomy (GTDB): domain Bacteria; phylum Eisenbacteria; class RBG-16-71-46; order RBG-16-71-46; family RBG-16-71-46; genus CADEFY01. The sequence continues at coordinate 7,527 of CADEFY010000021.1, read as the reverse complement.
GCGCCTCGAGGACTCGTGTGGCGACGAGGGCCGCTGCCACCGAGAGCGCCGCGCCGAGGGGCGCGAACACATCCCAGTTCCGGATGAGTCCGAGAGGAGAGCGGAAGAGCAGCAGCACAGCGAGCATCGGCGTCACGACGCTGAGGAGGAACAGGGCCGCCTCTCGGCTCGCCCGGTCGCGCAACAGCCAGAACACCCCCAGGGCGAGCGGGGCGAGTGGCGCGACGAACAGCACCATCTGGACGGCATCCCCCGCGGTCGAGAGCAGGCTCGCAGCACCGTCCTGCAGCGGGCTGAGACCGAAGTTGGCGCGATCGAACTGGGTCACCACACGCAACAGCGTCCGCCCGAGACCGAGGAGCACGAACCCCGCGGGCAGCAGCGCGAGCAGCATGGTGCGGCCGACGGGCGGTCGAAGCGGGCGGTCTCGCCGTGCGACGAAGACCAGCGCGACGAGGGTCGCGGGGATCAGCGCGAGCCCCAGGCGATGCAGCGCGAGGGCGCCGGCGAGCGAGAGGCCGAGGGCGAGCGCACCACGTCCGGTTCGCAGCAGGCGCAGCCCGGACGCCGTCAGCGCGACGGTGCAGAGTGCGAGCTCGGAGAGCACTTTGTTGTAGCCAGTGAAGAGGCCCAGCGCCCCCGAGCCGAGCACGGTGAGGCACACGGCCCATGCGACGGGACCTCGCGCACCGAGGACCCGCCCCGTGTGCATCGCGAGGGCCGCCATCGCAGCCGCTTCGAGCGCTCCGATCAGGCGCGTGACCTGATCTGTCGGGATCCGCGTCGCCTGCGCGAACCACCGCACCAGTGTGTCGTGGAGCCAACCGTCGAGTGGCGTGGCCTGCGGATTGAGCGCGGCGAAGTCCGTTGGTGCACGCAGCGCGATGTCCCGCATCATCGTGTCGCCGACATGCATCAGCCGGTCGGGCTGCCACCAGACGACCAGTGCGCTTCCGAGCATCACTGCGCACCAGGCCAGGGCCGCAGGCACGCCGGCGCAGCGCGATTCGATCCACCCGAAGACCGGCCGCCCGATCGCGGGCACGAGGGACGCCCCTGCCATCACGATCCAGGGCAGCGTGAGGTTCGGCGCCGTGAAGCGGAGCAGGTCGACGCCCCAGAGATCCGATGTGGGCACGAATGCCGCGACGACCCGGAACCCGAGCAAGCCGGCGACGACCGCCATGAGCACAGGCGCGGACCACTCCGCGGTCGGCGGCGGAGTCGTCGTGACTGGTGGGGCCCCTCGCTTCAGCTTCGGTGCTTCTCCACCAGCGCCGCGATCGCCCGCACGCTCTCGAAGTGGTCCGGCAACACGTCCTCATCGGGGATCGTGACGCCGAAGTTCTCCTCGATGAACGTGACCGTCTTGAGGATCGACAGCGAGTCGAGCAGGCCCTTGGCCAGCAGGGAGTCCTCCGGGCCCAGATCCTTGAGATCCTGATCGTAGAACACATCCTCGACGAGGAACTGGCGGATCGTGCTCTCGGTCGGTGTCGTGCTCATGGCTCTCTCTCGTCGGGTCAGGCGTCGGTGAGCGCGCGGCGGTCGATCTTGCCGCTGCTCGTGCGCGGGAGATGCGCGTGGAACTCGATGGTCTCGGGAACCATATACCGGGGCAGCGTGGCGGCACAGTGCTGCTTGAGCGCGTCGGCGGTCACCGCCGCACCGGCGGCCAGCACCACTGCCGCCTTGAGCCGATTGGTGATCTCGTCGTCGGGCACCGCCACCACCACGGCCTCGTCCACGCTGGCGTGCGCCGCGAGCCGGGTCTCGATCTCGCCCAGTTCCACGCGATAGCCGCGCGTCTTGACCTGATGGTCGCGGCGGCCGAGGAACTCGAGTTCGCCATCGGCGCGCTGCCGCACCAGATCGCCTGTGCGGTAGGCGCGATCCATGAGGCCAGGAGCGACCTCGATCGTCTGCAGCGACAGCGCGGTGCGCTCGGGGCGGCCCCAGTAGCCCTGCATCACGGTCGCGCCACGGATCCACAGCTCGCCCACACCGCCCGCGGGCACGGGCGTCAGCGCCTCATCGAGCACGAGGGCCTCATCGAACGGGCAGGCGCGGCCGATCGGCAGCGGCGCGTCGCCCTCGGGCGGCGCCGTCAACTCGTGCCAGGTGCACACGTTGGTCTCGGTGGGTCCATACAGGTTGGCGAAGCGCGCATGGGGCGCGAGCGCCATGAGCTGGCGCAGGTACTTGTTGGGGAACACCTCGCCCGCGAACAACAGCACGCGCAGCGCGGAGAGGTCGAGCTTGTCGAGCCCGCCGCGCGTCATCATCAGGATCAGCGAGCTGGGCGTGCAGTACCACACGCTCAGCCGAGCGTTCGCCCACTGTCTCGCGACGGCCGCGGGGAACGAGAAGATCCGCGGCGAGACCGGGAACAGCGCCGCTCCCGCATAAGCGGTCGAGTACAGGTCGAACGTCGAGAGATCGAAGTGGAACGGCGCGTGGTTGGCGACGCGGTCGTCGGCCGTGAGCGCGAAGCGCTCGGCCGCCCAGTCGGTGAATGCGCGCGCGTTGCGGTGCGACAGCATCACGCCCTTGGGCTCGCCCGTGGAGCCGGACGTGTAGAGGACGTACGCGAGGTCGTCGGCAAGCGCGGGGCATGCGAACGCATCCGCTGACTCCGCCGCCAGCGCGCTCCACGGCACGCCCGGCAGCCCGCACACCCGCGGCGGCGCGGCCTCCGTGCGTGCATCGGCGAACCACAGCGCCCGCATGGGTGCGCCGCCGCCGAACGCCTCGTCCAGCGCCGCCGCGCGGTCGGACATCGTCACGAGCCCCGCGATCTGGCAGTCGCGTGCGATGTAGGCCAGACGTGCCGGCGGCGCCTGCGGATCCACGGGCACATGCGCGGCTCCGGCCTTCATGATCCCGTAGAGCGCGATGATCGCCTCGTGGCACTTGGGCAGCCACAGGCCCACGCGGTCGCCGCGCCGCACGCCGTGCGCCACCAGCGATCGCGCGAACTGGTTGGACGCCGCCTCGAGGCTGCCGTAGTCGAGCGTGCGGCCGTCCATCACGATGCTGGCGGCCTCCGGCCGCCGGCTTGCCGCGCGCGTGACGAGATGCGGTAGCAGGGCGTCGCTCACGCTACAGCCCCAGGCAGCGCGCGATGATGCGGCGCTGGATCTCGGAGGTGCCCGAATAGAGCGTGCCGGAGAGCGCATCGCGCACCTCGCGCTCGATCGGGTACTCCTTCATGTAGCCGTAGCCGCCGTGCAGCTGCAGCGCATCGAGCGCCGCGCGGCTGTGCATCTCGCTCACGAACAGCTTGGCGATCGCCGACTCGAGCACCGCGCTCTTGCCCTTGCCCGTCAACCACCCCACGCGGTAGAGCAGGAACCGGCCGGCCTCGATCGCCACCTTCATGTCCGCGATCTTGCCCGCCACGCCCTCGAACTTGGCGATCGGCTGGCCGAACTGCCGCCGCTTGCGGGTGTAGGCGATGCAGTCCTCGAGCAGCCGCTCCATGGCGCCGAGGTGCCCGGCGAAGATGCAGGCGCGCTCCCACTCCATGGCGCTGTTGAAGATCCGCATGCCAGCGCCCTCGGGGCCGAGTCTCGCGGACTCCGGCACGGTGCAGTCCTCGAAGATCACCTCGCCCATGGGGGACGTGCGCAGCCCCATCTTGGGGATCGGATTGCCGAACGTCACGCCCTGCGTGCCGCGCGGCACGAGGAACGCCGTCAGCGCGCGCGGCTTGCCGTCCCCGCGCTCGACATAGGCGAACGCCAGTGCCAGGTCGGCGATGGGCGCGTTGGTCGAGAAGGTCTTCTGGCCGTTGAGGCGGTAGCCGCCGTCCACGCGCTCCGCGCGCGTGGCCAGCGCCATCACGTCGCTGCCGGCATCCGGCTCGGTGATCGCGTGCGCGCCGATGACCTCGCCGGACACGAGCCGGGGCAGCCACTCGCGCTTCTGCGCCTCGCTGCCGTAGTGCACGATCGGCATCTGCACGGCCCACATCTGCGCGTTCAGGCTGAACACGAGGCCGTTGTCGCGGCATCCCCAGCCGAGCGCCTCCATGGCGACCGTGGTGGTGATCAGGTCCTGGCCCTGTCCGCCGTACTCACTGGGCACCGGCAGCCCCAGCAGCCCGAAGTCCGCACACTGCTTCCAACACTCGCGCGGGAACTGGCCCTCGTGGTCGCGCTGCTCGAGGCCGTCGTTGAGCGACGCACGCGCGAACGCGCGCGTGGCGTCGCGCAGCTCCAGTTGATCGGCGCTCAGTTCGAAGTCCACGCGGGCCTCTTCTAGTGACGGGGTGCGGTGGCGACCGAGTTCGCGTCGGCCGCGGCGGGATGGAACTGCGCGAACCAATCGAGTGCGCGCTCGAGCGAACGCCGCTGCATGGCGAGGTTGAGGAATCCATGCACGTCGCCGGGCCACAGCTCGACCTCGAGCCGCGCGCGGTCCTCGGGTGAGAGCCGCGCGAACACCGTGTCGAGAGCGACGCGGAAGGAGATCAGCTCGACATCGGCCTCACCGTAGATGAACAGCGCCCTGGCCCGAGAACGCACCAACGCGCGGAAGTGCTGCACGAAGCTGTCGGCGAGCGGCGTGTCGTTGGCGGGCTCGCCGTTCGTCTGCGGGGCGCCGCGGCGGGCGACCCGGCCGAGGACGGTGGCCATGTAGCGCCAGCGGCCGGGGTCCCCGAGCTGCTTCCAGTTCTCGGCATTGCCCAGTGCGCGCAGCAGATGGCGCCAGTCCTTGTGGTCGGCGTGCGCCTTGACCAGCGTGTCGAGCTCCATGACCGGCGCCGCGAAGAACACCAGGCCCTCCACGGTGTTGGAGGGCTCCACGAACATGCTGAGCGCGGTGCGTGCATCGAAGCACGCGCCCGCGACGAGGAACCGGGACTCGCCGAAGCGCTCGCGCAGCATGGCGAGCACCGCGTCGCCGTCGGCGCGATTGGGCGTGTTGGGGTCGAGGAAGTGGCTCTCGCCATCACTGTCGCCACAGGCATGGTAGTCGAATCGGAATGCCGAGAACCCCTGCAGCGACAGCCGCCGCGCCGCTTCGACCCACATGCGATTGCGGTGTGACCGCGGACGCGTGAACAGCACGGCGCAGCGCCCCGCGGGCGGGGCAGCAGGGTCGGCCGGCGTGTAGATGCCGAACAGCGTGCCGAGCGGCGTCGCGACGGTGACGGGGACTTCGGCCCGCGCGCGCGCCAGCTGCTCGGGGGTCTCACGCCAGGGCATCGAGCCACTCGGCGATCGACCGCGTGAGTGCAGGGCACTCCCACGCAGGATTGGACAGGTTCTGGTAGCCCGGTTCCTCGCGCACCTGCGCGATCGACAGCGGCACACCTCGGTCACGCAGCGTCGTCGCGAGCGCCTCGAACCCCGGCGCCAGCTTGGCGCGCTGCTGCACCTGCGCCAGCAGCACGGGCGCGCGCCAGTCGGCCATCGCGACTGAGAGCGAAGCCCCCTCGCTGCTCTCGAGGATCTCGCGATGGAGCAGATAGCCGTTCACATCGACGTCCTGGCCCGCACGCGCCTGCGCGATGAGCTGGTCCGCGGTGGCGTCGGGACGCACGCCGCCGGCGACGCGGGAGAAGAGCAGGAACCGCAGCTGCGCGCGGAAGAACTCGAGCGGTTGCAGTACCGGCTCCCACAGCACGAGGCCCGCGGAGTCCGCGCGACGCGCGCCGGCCATCGCCGCGACGAGTCCGCCGAATCGCACGCCCATCCAGATGACGCGGCTCGCCCCGGTGCGCCGCTTCGCTTCGTCTGCGGCAGCGAGCGCGTCTTCGATGAGCGATCCGAGCGTGACCGCGGCCGCATCCCCCGCCGAGTCCCCGTGCCCGCGCGCGTGGTAGCGCATCACCGGGAAGCCGAGCGCCGCCTCGGCACGCGCGACCAGCACCTCCTGCCGGTAGAGCGTGAGCTGCTCCACTCCGAGCCCGTGCACGTGCACCACCACCGGCGCGCTGGCGCGCGCACGTGCCGCGGCGTGCAGCACGGCGTAGCACGGCCGGTCGCCCGATTCGAAGAAGAACGGCGTCTCCGGCGCCGCGGCGCGCGTGGGGCTGACGGAAGCGAGGCCTTGGGGGACCAGGACGGACTCCTGACGCGGCAGGCCCGGGGCTTCATGCACGGTCCGGGCTCTGGAAGGGGGTCTGAGGCGCGAAAAGGCTACGCGGGCCGCTCGGACCGCGTCAAAGCGCACCACGGCGCATCCACAAGGGGGATCGGCGTCCGCACGCCCCAGCGTGAGCGCGGCGCTGCGGGTTCCGAGGCCGTGATGCAGGATGCATGATTCCCACCATTTGCACGCATCGCCTGATGGCCACGGAGACTCAAGGAAGCCCCTCGACCGCCGATGATAGAGGGGTATGCCCGGCCCCCTCTCGACTGCGGCGATCGCGCCCGTGCTCGCCACGCTGATCCTCGGATCGGCGATCGGCCTCGCCCTCCTGGTCACGCGAGCCACCCACCGCGCCACGCGCCGGGCCCGCCGCAACAACACCGGCGAACTCGTGCGCATGCTGGGCGCCAGGCTGAGCGGCCAGGTGCCATCGAGTGCGCTGCGCCGGGCGGCGCGTGAAGCCGAATCGCAGGCCTTCTGGGATGCCATCGAGGCGATCGCGGCCTCGCTGCGGCTGCGCGAGCGCTACGAACTGGCGCGCTCGCTCGACCGCAGCCGACATGTGCGCGAGGCACGGCAGACGCTGCGTGAAGAGGACGACGACGCGCGGCGCGAGGTGGCGGCGCGTCGGCTGGGCATGCTGCCGTCGCGGCGGAGCCGCAACACCCTGCGCCGCGCCATGGTCGCAGGCCCGGAGCTGGTCACGTTCTCCGCCGCGCGTGCGCTGGGTGCGCACCGCGACACCGCGGCGCTGCGCTGGCTGCTGCTGCACCCCGAGCGCGTGGGTACGCGACCGCTGGGGGCGCTGTCGGGCCTGCTGCGCGCGTTCGGCCCGGCCGGCCGCGCCATGCTCGTCTCGGCGCTCGAACGCGGCGTGGCGCAGGCGCGGGTCGAGTGTGCGCTCATGGATGCGCTCGGCCTCTCACGCTGCCGCTCGGCGCGCGGTGCGATCGAGCAGCGGCTCGTGCATGCGGCACTCGAGTGCCGCATCGCCGCCGCACGATCGCTCGGCCGGCTCGCCATGCTCGAGTCGACCCCTGCGCTGATGCACGCGCTGCAGGACGACGCGTGGCCCGTGCGGGCCCAGGCCGCGCAGGCACTGGGGCGCATGCGCGCCACCCCCGCCGTTGATGAGTTGGTGCGCTGCGTGGCCGATCGCTCGTGGTGGGTGCGCCACCATGCGGCCTACGCGCTGGCGGTGATCGGCCCGGAGGGGCGTGACGCCTTGTGCGACCTGGTGGCACGCTCGCCCGACCCGTACGCGCGCGAGATGGCGCGAGAGGCCCTTGACCGCGGCTGGGCTCGCAAGACCGCATAGGCCGGGCGCTATCGATGGGAAGAAGCGCAGCCTGCGCGGACCACGTTGCGGATGCCCACCAACATCAACGGCGCTTGCACAGTCGCGGTGCGAGCGCCGTTGATGTC
>CADEFY010000020.1 GCA_902826705.1 uncultured bacterium | reverse complement strand
CCGGCACCATGGATCCGGGCTGGGACAACGACGTGTTGAACCCGGCGTTCCACAGCCTCACCGCCGACGACTTCGAGGTGATCGTGCGGGGCTGGGGCGAGGGCATCGTCGGCGTGCCGTGACGCACGGCACGCCGACCGACCGCCTATCGCACGCGCACCAGTCGCCGCGTGAACGCCTCGCCATCCACCTGGATGCGCGCCAGGTACACGCCCGCACCGACCGGCGCGCCGCCGCGCGCAGCACCCTCCCACACCAGCGTGTGCTGCCCGGCCCCGTGTTCACGCTCGGCTGCACTCCACACCTCGCGGCCGTGCAGGTCGTACACGGCGAAGCGCACCGAGGCGGCCCGCGGCAGCGCCAGGATGAGACTCACCCCGTTGGCGCTCGGGTTGGGACGCGGACTCGACAACGCCAGTGCCTGCGGCAGTGCGACCTCGGCGGCCGCGGGCTGCGCCCCCAGTTCCGAGAACGCGAGCGCTGGCGCACCCGGCAGCGTGAGCCCGCCGCCGAACGCATCGGCGCGGAAGGCCGTGGTGGCGCCGCCCCACCAGCCGAGCCCGATGCGCCCGCCGAGCGAGGCGCCGCTCCACGCACCGATGGCGACCGCACCCAGTCGCACACCGTTGCGATACACCTCGAGCTGGTTGCTCGCGAGCGCGCGGGCGCCCAGCACGTCGCCGGCCACGAACGTCCCGGCCAACGTGCCATGCACGACATACGCCGGGCTGCGGGCGGGATCGTACGACTCGACCTCGATGCGATCGCCGCTGCCGTTGCCGTTGTAGATCACCGACACGTGCGAAGCCGCGGGAGTCGTGCCCTGGCACTTGAGGAAGAGCAGGAACTGCGTGGGCCACGACGTGTTGGCCACCGTGACGTACGCCTCCTGCGTGGCGCCGAAACTGGCGTTCCAGATCACGTCGCCCGCGGAGGGCAGCGCCAGCGCGTTGCCGTTGAGGGTGGCCAGCCCGCCGCTCCGCACCCACGGGTGCGTGGCGTCGATCGGCGAGCCGTTGGGGCGGTTGAAGTCATCGAGCAGCGCGGTGGCGGGGAATCCCGACGGCGGCGCCGTGGCCGTGATCACCACACTCGCCGTGTCGCTGCCGCCGCGGCCATCGCTGACGGTGAGCACCGCCACATACGTGCCTGCGGCCGCGTAGGTGCGCGAGGCACTCGCCGTGGTGGCCGTGCCGCCGTCGCCGAACGCCCACGCGAAGCTGAGCGGATCGCCATCGGGGTCGCTCGAGCCCGTGCTCACGAACGACACCGCGAGCGGGGCGGTGCCCGAGGTGGGCGTGCCCGCGGCCACGGCGGTCGGCGCGCGGTTGACGGCCGTCACCGGCGTCACGACGAGCGTGGCCACGCTGGCGTTGTTGTTCTCGTTGGTCTCGGCCACGGTGCCCAGCGAATCCGCGCGCGCGCGAAGCGTGTACGTGGCGGCGGCGAGCGGCCCGCGGCGTACGGAGACGAGCACGCTGTCGAGTGCTGGCACCGCCACATCACCCTCGCCGAGCAGCGTGCCTCCCGCGCGCAGCCGCCAGCGCGAGGCGGGCGCCGGACTGGTGCCCGTGTTGCGGATGCGGAAGCTCACCGTGAGGCTGTCGTCCGCGTCGGGCGCTGCTGGGATCACGCTGATGGCGCTCGTCACCAGGTCGATCACTGGCGCCGGACCCGTCACCGTGGTGCCGCCGCCGAAGTCGTCCGCGCGGAACGTGGCCAGGTTGGCGCCCCACCAGCCCATGCCGACCCGGCCGGCCTGTGCGGCGAAGGCCCAGCTCGCGAAACTCACCGAGCCCGTCTGCACGCCGTTGCGATACAGCTCCATCACGCCATCTGCACGCGCGCGCGCGCCCACCACGTCGCCCGCCGCGAGTGTCACCGGCACCGCGCCATGCGTGACGTAGCCCGAGGCCGGATCGAACGATTCCACCACCAGTTGGCTCGTGGGCGCCGAGACATCGTAGTAGACCGACACGTGCGCGGACGCCGGACTCGTGCCCTGGCACTTCATGTGGAGCAGGAACTGCTTCGGCCACGACGCCACCGGAACGCGTGCGAACACCTCCTGGGTCGGCGCGAACACCGCGTCCCACACCACGTCGCCGGCACCCGACAGCCCCAGAGCGCCAGCGTCGATCACCGCCTGGGCGCCGCTGCGCACCCACGGGTGCGTGGCATCGATCGGCGAGCCATCGGCGCGGTTGAAGTCATCGAGCACCGCCATGGTGGGGAACCCCGAAGGCGGCTCCACAGGCGGCGAGCTCACGACCAGCGTGGCCACACTGGCGTTGTTGGTCTCGACGGTCTCGCGCACGGTGTTCAGCGAGTCGGCTCGCGCACGCAGCGTGTAGGTGCCGGCCGCCAGCGGTCCGCGGCGCACTGACACGAGCACGCTGTCCTCTCCTGGCACCACCACGTCGCCCTCGCCGAGCAGCGTGGCGCCTGCCGTGAGGCGCCAGCGCGAGATCGGCGCGAGCATGCGAGCCAGGTTCCGCACGCGGAACGTGATCGTGAGGCTGTCGTTGGAGGTGGGAGACGCCGGCAGGACGCTGATCGGCGAGGGCGACAGGTCCATCTCGGGGTACACATCGAGCGAGTCCCGCGCCACGAGCCCGCCCGAGTCCGTCACGCGCACGTGCAGCCGCAGGAACACCCCCGTGCCGTCATCGTGGTCGTCCGCCGGGAACGAGCCCGTGGGCGTGTCGAACATGTACGTGTAGTGCACGTGCGTGTTGTGGTGCAGCCGCACGTCCCAGTGGAACTGCAGCGCCGCCGACGCGTCCTGCGCATCGCTCGCGGCACAGGCCAGGTTCATCGTCTGGCCGTCGATGTAGGTCGATCCAGCCACCGGAGAGGTGATGGTCACGGTGGGTGGCGTGTTGGAACTGACCGCCACGTTGCCGCCACCGAAGTCGTCGGCGCGGAACGCGGTCGTGGCGCCGCCCCACCAGCCGATGCCGATCCGTCCTCCGGTCGTGGGCGTGGCGAAGCTGCTCACATCGATCGTGCCGACCGGTGCCCCGTTGCGGAACACCTCGAGCCGGCCGTCGGCCAGTGTGCGCGCACCGATGCGGTCCCCGGCGGCGAGCGTCACGTCGATGCGGCCGTGGGTGATGAAGTTGGGATTGCGGGCCGGATCGAAGGACTCCACGCCGAGCCGGTTGCTGCCAGCGCCAGCCTCGTAGAACAGCGCCAGATGCGCGGCGCTGGGCGAGGTGCCCTGGCACTTGAGGAACAGCAAGAACTGCGTGGGCCACGAGGCGTTGGGGAGCGTGACGAACGCCTCCTGCGCCGCTCCGAAGGTCGCGTTCCAGATCGCGTCGCCCGCCGAGGGCAGCGACCACTGGTTGGCGTTGATGACCGCCTGGCCGCCCGTGCGCACCCACGGATGCGCCGCATCGACCGGCGATCCGTTGGCGCGGTTGAAGTCGTCGAGCACCGCCGTGCTCGGGAACGTGCTCGGCCCGGCCGCGTTCACCAGCACCGTGTCGCGCGCGAGCCCTCCGCGCGAGTCGGTGACGGTGAGGATCGCGCGGTACTGCCCCGGACTCGTGTAGGTGTACGAGGGGTTGGCCTGCGTCGAGCCCTGACCGTCGCCGAATGCCCAGGCGAATCCGATCGGGTCACCATCGGGATCGGACGAGCCCGCGCTCGAGAAGGCCACGGCGAGCGGCGCGGGGCCGGATGGGGGCGTGCCGGTCGCGTTCGCGACCGGGTCGCGGTTGCTGGTGGCGCCCGTGTAGCGGATGCGCCGCACCTCGCCGGTGTTGATCGCAACGTACACGATGTCGCCCGTGAGCGGTTCACGCGAGAACGACACGGGCCCGTCGGCGTCGGTCACGAGCGAGGTCGTGGCGGTGACGATGCCGCTGCCGTTCAGCGTTCCGACGCGGATCCAGTTGCTGCCGTAGTCGCCGAACACGTAGCCGCGATACGCCGTGGGGTAGTTGGTGGTGGTGGTGAACGTGCCACCGATCGCCGTGTTGCCCACGAGCCCGAAGTTGCTGTTCCCCGCGCCATGGCCGTAGTAGATCATGGGTGCGGTGAACGCGTTGGGATTGTCCGGCGTGCCCACCGATCCGCATCCGTTGTGCAACGGGTTCGCCGCCTGGTACGCGGCGTTGCCGAGATTGCCTTCCATGCACGGCCAGCCGAAATTGCGCCCCCCGGTCGTGGCGATGCTCTGCTCCTCGGTCGTGGTCCAACCCACATCACCGATGTACACCGTGCCCGGGTTGCCGGCGCTGGTGTCGGCAGTGCCCGTACCCGGGCGCACGGAGATGCGGAAGGGGTTGCGCAGGCCGTAGGCCCAGATGCGGGACCGCCGCGAGCCGAGGTCGGCGTCGCGGAAGGGGTTGCTCATGTATCCGAGGCCCGTGGCAGGGTTGATGCGGAGCACCTTGCCGGTGAGGCTCGTGAGCGACTGCGCGCGGAAGGCGCCGATGTCCTCGTATAGCTCGGTCCGTGTGGGGCTGAAGACCGACGGGTGCAGACCACCCGCATCGACGGTCGTATAGCTGGCGCCATCCCCGATCGACACGAGCAGGCTGCCGTCGTTCCCCCACTCGAGGTCGTCGCCGGTGTGCGAGTCAGAACAGGAGACCGCGCCTTCGGTCCAGGTGCGTCCGAAGAGCACGCGACGCGAGCTGGCGACCACGGTGCTCGAGTCGGTGGTGTTCATGGTGTAGCGCACGAGTCGGCTGTAGGCGTTGGGATCGGTCTCGACGTTGTTGGAGTCCGGATCGACGACGTACAGCAGATAGATGTAGTGATTGACGAAGTAGTTCGGATCGACCGCCACGGAGATCAGGCCGCGGTCGTTCTGGTCGAGCACCGATGCGCGCAGATCCACCACCGGCTGTGCGCTCCGGATGCCGGCGTTGACGAGCCAGACGAGCCCGCTCTTCTCGGTCACGAGCGCGCGGCGGTCGGGCAGCCATGCCAGGTCGGTGGGCGCCACGAACGACACGCCCGGGAACAGGTTCTCGACCACGAAGCTCGGCGCGGGAGACGGCGCCGCGAGCACGATGCGGGGGGCGAGCACGACGGCGCAGGCGATGGCCAGCGCCGCGGCAGCGCGGAGGGGGCGCGGCACGGCGGACTCCTTGGAGCTGGGGAGAGAACGGCGACTGCCGGGTAGGGTGCGTCGAGCGTACGCCCGCGGGGGTCGCGGCTCCAGAGGAGATCGCACCCGGCGAGCCGCCCCGCCTCCTACGCCGACGGCCTCGCGTCGCGGGGCACGAGCTGGCGATACTGCTCGATCGTGCCCCCCGCCAGCGGCTTGAACCTCACGCTCAGCGTGTGCGTGCGCTTGCCGTAGGACACGCCGAACGCCTTGCGCACCTCGGTGTAGCCATGCCGGGCCCAGAACCGGTCGCCGCGCGGATTGCAGGCGAGCACGCCCAGCCGCAGCCACTCCGCGCCGCTGGCGTGCATCCAGGACTCGAGGTGCGCATAGAGGGTGTGCGCCAGACCCGAGCCATGGCGGGACGTGGACACGAGGAAGTAGCCCACGTGCCACACGCGCGGCGCGAGCAGGTCCGAGACCACGTTGGCCATCGCCACGAGTTCACCGCTCGCGTCGGCGTAGCCGATCAGCCACTTCTTCGTGAACGGCCAGCCTTCGGGGAGCGGCTCGTGGATCTCCTTGTGCGCCTCGCCCGCCTGCGCGGGCTCGCCGTTGCAGAGCCAGTAGTACTCGGGATTCGCCTCGAAGAACCGCTGCAGCAGCGCCTCGCGATCGGGCGTCAGCTCGAGCGTGTGCAACTCGGCGACCGGGGAGCCGGGCATGGAGGGCGCGGACACGGCCGCAGTATCCGCCCCTCCTGCCCCGCCGTCCACGCGGCACGCGCGGCTTCAGTTGCCCGCGATCGTCACCGGACCCACGCTGGCGCGCACGGTCATGGCGCGCGTGATCGTCGTGCCCGCGAGCACCGAATAGCTGCCCGTGAACACCGACACGGTCGCGCCGGAGACCACTGTGTTGGCGCCCTCGATGAACGTGTTCCACGGCCGCATCAGCGTGCCGCCCTCGGTCATGGGCATCGCGTGGTTGTTGTCCACGTGCGTCGTGTTCGTGCCGAGGAAGTCGTTGATCGCCGTCTCCAGCGCGTCCACCTCGAACGACGTGCCCGAGTTCTCCCCGCCGCTCACGCCGCAGCCGCCATTGGTGTGGATTCCGAAGCACAGGTTCTGCGCCTCCCAGATCACCGGACTGCCCGAGTTGCCGCCCTCGGTGTCGGTCACGTATCCCAACCGGATGTCCGCCCCCGAGGCCGTCTCGGAGACGAACGGCCCGGCGTGCGTCTGGTTGGTCTGGTTGGCCTCGGCCAGGTCGGTGCCGAACCCGGTCACGCGCGTCAGCGCGCCGCCCGCCGGCAGCTCGCGCGTGATATGGAACGGGATCCCATACACCTGGTGCGGCAGCAGTCCGGTCGTGGAGTTGGCATTCACGCCGAAGACGCACCAGTCCTTGCCCAGCCCCTGCCCCTCGCCGTCGAATCGCCACTGCACGCCGGTGAGCCGGATCGGGAACTGATCCTCGGGCGCGGCTGCCACCAATGTGCCGTCCGACTGCGAGTCGGGAACGTTGAACTCCACGACCCCGCTCAGGTCCAGCGTGCCGTCGGGCAGGCCGGGGCCGGAGCCGTCTGGGTCGAAGTCGGCGCAGTGCCCGGCCGTGAGGAACGCGCCATTGCCGATGCGCCACGCCGTGCAGCCGCTGCTGAAGAGTCGCCCCACGCGGTTGTCACTCGACGGCACGCGATCGTCGGTGGCGCCGCACTGCGACTCGGGCGACAGCGGTCGGCCCACGCCCACCACCGCCCCACGCACGTTGGCGAAGACCCCCTTGTCATCGGGGCTCACGAGCAGCTTGACCTGGACGCGGTCACCGTTGAACACCGCCGACGTGTTGCTCCAGTCCTCGAGCGCGCGCGCATCGAGCGTCTGCCAGTCGTCGTTCCAGCCCGAGCGCACGACGACACGACTCGAGTCACCCAGCGCGCAGTCGCCGAACACGATCCGCAGCCACGGCGCGCCCGGCATCTCGATCCAGCCCAGGTCGATCTCACGCGCCACTTTGCCGGGCTCACCATCGACCGTGCCCGAACTGCGCGACACGACCGTGGTGCGCCAGAGCGGCGCCGTGCTGGGCGCCGCCACCACCGGCGTCGCGAACGCGAGCGCGAGCGCCAGCGCTGCGCACCTGCGCGCGCTCACTGCAGGCTCACCAGCACGAGCACCATCCCCGTGCCGGACTCGAGCGCGGTCATGGCCTTGCCGAGCACCGCGCCCGGTGCGCGATCGCGGTCGGCGGCCTTCATCGCATGCCCCGCGCGCGGAGACGTGGTGAGCAAGTCGCCCGCCACGATCGGCGCGTGCGTCGCATCGCACTTCACCCACACGCGACCCGTGAGCGCGACCGCCGCCGTGCCCTCGATGCGGCCGTCCTTGCTCAGCACGACTCCGGCGTCGAGCGCATTGGCGCCGCTGACCACGCCGGCCACGCGATGCGAGTACGCCTCATCGGACGTCCGCAACTGACCCGCGCGCTCGGGATCGATCGTGAGCACGGTGCCGGGCTCGGGATCGCCGGCCACGTCGAAGCGCTCGGCCAGGTCGGCGCCACCCATGATCTGCAGGGTCTTCACCTTGACGAGCCCGGCGCTCGCGTCGATCGCGATGCCGTTCGTGGGGCACACGAACTTGCCCGCGGGCTTCGCCACATGCGGCGAGCTGCCGTAGATGCCCTCGTTGGGCGTGCCCAGGATGCCGTACGTGCCGGCGCTGGTGCAGTCACCCGTCACGCCCCAGTTGTTGGTGCTGAAGCCCGCGACGGCACGCGCATCGGTCGACGTGGCGTAGACGCCCGTGGCCGGCGCGCCGCTGATCGTCGTGCCTGTGTTGCCGATCGCCATGATCGCGGCGTTGACGGGGCTGAAGTTGGTGCCCGTGGCGGTGGCACGGATCGTCATGCCCGTCGTGGAGCGCACATCGAGTCGCGCGCCGGGTGCGGTGGTGCCGATGCCGACCATGCCCCCCGGCGAGTTGAGCAGCAGCGGCAGCGTGCTGCCGGTGTCGTAGTCGTACGCGAACACCAGTCCGCCCAGGGTGCTGCCCCCCTCGATGAACACGCCCTTGCCGGAGGCGAAGGGCGACGAGCCGCCCAGCACGCCCACGCCGCCGCCGTTGTAGGTGAGGTCGCCGGCGCTCTGGGTCCAGAAGCTGCTGCCGCCGCCGCTCGGTGCATTGAGCGCATGCAGCGCGTAGGGCGCCGCTGCGAGCAGCTGGCGCGGCGTGAGCAGCGTGTAGTCGGGATCATCCCCCGTGAACACGCGCGTCTCGAGCCAGAGCGCGGTGCCGTCGAACACGGTCCCGAAGTCGAGCTCGACGGTGAACAGGCCGTCGGCCACCGGCACTGCAGCCAGCGAGACGTCGGCTCCGATCGGATTGTCGAGCGTCGCGTCGTCGTGCAGGCGGAACAGCAGGTCGGCAGCGCCCGTGTACGGCAGGCCGTCCTTCATGAGCCGGCCCTGGTACGTGAAGCCGGTGCCGAGTGGCGCGGCGAGAGCGGCGGCGCTGGAGGCGATCGCGATCGCGACCACCAGGTTCACCGCGGGCAGGAACACTCGAGTCAGGGCACGCATGGATCTCTCCCGTGGATGGTGGTCTAGCGCACGCGCACGAGGCGCAAGGTGGACTGCGAGTCGCCGGCGCTCACGCGGGCGAAGTACATGCCGGGGCTGGCCGCGCGGCCGTCGGCTGCGGCGCCGTCCCAGAACGCGGTGTGCCGCCCCGCGTTGCGCGTGGCGTCGAGCAGCACGCGCACCAGCCGACCATCCACGCCGTACACCGCGACCCGCGCATGGCGCGCGCGCGGCAGGTCGAACTGCAGCGCGGTGCCGTGACGGAACGGATTGGCACCCGCGATGCGCGCCGCGAACACGCGCGGCGCGGCCTCATCCTGCGGATCGACGCCGGTGGTCGGCACGGCGCCGCTCCACCAGAAGCCGCCGGTCAGCGCATAGGCGCCACCGGTGTGCGAGCCGGCCTCCGCCTGGCCGGTGGTGCCGCCCAGCGTGTAGGCGCCGCCGGTGGCGAAGGTCTGGCCGCCGCCGCCGAGCGAGTTCCACTCGAGCGAGTAGGCGCCGCCGCTCTGGGCATGGACGGGCGGTGCGGCCGTGGCCACGAGCAGCGCGACGGCGAGGATCGGGATGGATGAGAGTGCGGGCCGCATGGGCGGGCTCCTCCGGGGCGGGACCGAGGGGATCGCTTCCCCTTCACTTCCCCCAACCGGACGAGCCGGGCGAATCGCACAGCCCGATCCGCGGCGGCGCTACCGCCAGTCGCCCGCGGCCACGAACGCGGCCCAGTGGAACGGGTGCGCGTCCTGACCGCGCAGCCGCCGCTCGCGCAGCACGGCGCGGCAGGCGGCACGCGCCGCCTGCGCAGTGTCGAGCCGCCGCGGGCCCCGGGCTGCGTACAACTGCGCCATCCACTCGCGCGTGGCCGCGTCGTCCACCGCCCACAGGCTCATGATCACCGTGTGCACGCCCGCGCGGCGGAACGCGCGCTGCAGGCCCTGCACCGCCTCTGCGCCGTCGGGGTCGGAGCGGCCCGTCTCGCAGGCCGACAGCACCGCCCACTCGGTGCCCGTCAGGTCGAGCGACGTGATCTCCTCGGCCGTCAGGAACCCGTCCTCGCCGCCCGCGCGTGCGGGGGCGTTGGCACCCGCCAGAGCGAGCCCGGGCAGGAGAGCCGCGTGCCGGTGCCGTTCGCGCCGGGCGCCGCCCGCGGTGACGGCGCCCACCGCGCGCGTGCCCGCCCGCGGGTACGCAGCCTCACCGAGCGCGAACCCGTGCGTGGCCACATGCAACACGCGGCGGCCGGGTGCGGACTGCTCGAACCGGCGCTCGGTCGCAGCCCTGCCGGTGAACGTGACCACTTCCGCCGCGTCGTCCCATTGCGCGGCGCGCCAGAGCGCGGCCACCTGCGCCACCTCCTCGGCGGTGTGCGGCAACGTCACGAACCGAAGACGGCTCGAGTCCGCCGCGCCTTCGCGCGCGACCGCCACCGCCAGTGGTTCGCCCTCCGCGCTCGCATCTCCTTCGAAGTCGGCGCCGCCCATCGCGAGCAGCCCGCGCCCCTGGCGCTCGTCGTCCTCCCAAGGAAGCAGATCGCGCTCGGCGGTGAGGCGGTGCACGAGCGGCCCGTGCTCGGCCAGCGTGCCGCGCGGCTCGGCAGGCAGCGCGAGGAACGGCGCCGCGTGCAGCGCGCCCGCGGGCACCACGAACACGCGCTCCGCACCGGCGAGCTGCGAGGCGAGCGGATCCCAGACCAGCGCGCGCACCGTGCGGCCGAGTGCGGTGCAACGGCGCTCGGCCGCCTGTGCGAGCCCCGGCGCGTCGGGCGGCGGGGTGGCGCACGCCTCGAGCCATCGCGCGAGTGCCGCCTCGATCCGCGGCGCGGAACCGAGCGCGACCACCTCGGGCACGGTGGCGCCCGGACGCGTGACGAGCGCCATGTACCGCCGTCCCGCCTCCACCACCGAGTCCGGTCGCCCGGGCGCGGGCAGGCGCGACTCGGGCGCGTCGTGCCGCACATAGGACACGAGCGCGCTGCCCGGCGGCATCGCCGCCACCACCTGCGCGTAGCCGGCGCCCGACCTCCGCAGGTCGCGCGCGAATCTCGCGTTCTCCGTCGCAAGCCCGCGCTCGGCGGCATCGCGGCGCGCACGTGCGGCCGTCACGGTACTGTCGAGCGCGCGATCCTGCCGCAGGGCCTCGACCATCGCCGCCGCCAGCGACTCGCGCGCGTCCTCGAGTTCACGCACCGGCTCGGCGAGCGCGAGTGCGTCACGGCGCAGCGCGCGGCGTTCGTCGGCCGCCTGGTCCAGCACCAGCAGCCGCGCCCGAACCACGGCATCCGCGAGTCCGAGTCGCGCGTCCGCGGGCAGCGCGGTATCGCGGCCCGCGAGGGCCAGCATCACGTCGAGGCCCGACGCGCGGGTGCGGTCGAGTGTGAGCGCCTCATGCTCCGACAACGCACGAGCGCTGGCCTGCATGAACTCACGACTCGCCTGCTCGAGCGCCTGAGCGTCGGCCCACGCCGCCTGCGTCTGGCCGAGCGCAGCGCGTGTGATGGCGACTCCGATCCGCGCATCGAGCGTGTGCGGCGACCCGGGGCCCAGCACGCTGTCGCACAGCGCGTGCGCGCGTGCGTACGACGCCAGGGCCGGCTGCGGGCGGCCCTCGACAGTGGCCACGTCGCCCTGCACCTGGAGCGCGTCGATCAGGTCGAGCACCTGCGCGGCGAGCTGGGCGGGGCCGACGCGCGCGACCGCACTGTCGATGCGGCTCCTCGCCGCGGGCAGGTCGCCGGCGAGCAGCATGGCCTGTGCGAGGCGCGTGTCGGCCCACAGGCCACCGCCCGAGCCGGGACCGAAGGCGCGCTCGCGCACGTCTCGCGCCTCCTCGAGCAGCGCGCGGGCACGCACGCCGTCGCGCGTCTGGAGCAGCGCCGAGCCCAGGTTGTTGAGCGCCACCGCCAGGTCGTAGGGGCTCGGCCGCGTGGCGCGGCGGTGGATCGCGAGCGCCCGTTCGTAGTGAGGCAGTGCGGCGTCGAAGTCGCCCAGGTTGCGCAGCGCGTTCCCCAGCGTGGCGGCGGCGATCGCCACCACCGCATGGTCGGGGCCATAGAGCTGCTCGCGCATCGCGAGCGCCCGCTCGGCGAGGCGGCGCTGCGCCACGTAGTCGCCCGCCTCCGAAGCGGCCATGGCGCTCATGAACAAGGTCGTCGCGAGCTCGGCGTGCTGCGGCCCCAGCGCGCGCTGTTGGATGTCGGCCGCGCGGGCGTACATCGCGCGCGCGCCACGCAGGTCGCCCGCGCCCACCATGGCGCGGCCCAGGTTGCGGCATGCCTGGCCCAGTTGCAGCGAGTCGGGCCGCGTGCGCGATCCGGCCAGCGTCACGGCGCGCGCCAGTTGCTCGCATGCGGCCGCGGACTGGCGGCGCTCGGCGAGCGCGTTGCCGAGCGTGATGCGAAGGCGCACTTCGAGCGTGGTGTCGGGCGCGGCGGCGCGCGGCAGGAGCGCGAGCGCCTCCGCCACGGTGGATTCGGCGCGGGCGAGCTGGCGGCTCGCGCGCTGCGACTCGGCGAGCCAACTGAGCGAGGCCGCCAGGGCGAGCGCGTCGGTGCGCCGCGCGCTGCGCCGCAGGGCGAGCGCGCGCGCGAACACGGAGTCCGCCATGGCCGGCTCGTTGCGTGCGAGTCGGATGCGGCCCAGCGTCTCGAGCGCCTCGGCCACCGGCGCGGCCTGTGCGCGTCGCGCTTGCGCGCGCTGCGCGACCACGCGCTCGGCGAGCGCGAGCAGCGCGGGGTCCATCGGGCTGCCGGCCGCGAAACGCCGCTCGAGATCGGCCAGCGAGTCCGGTGGCACGCGCGCTGCATGTGCTGTGGAGGCGATGAGCAGCCAAGACGACAGCGCGATGGCGAGCGTGCGGCGCGAAGGGTCCACGCGTTCACCTCGCTCGCCCGGGCTCGGGCGGATCAGGGGGCTGGGTTCTCGAGCACGACGAGTCGCATCCAGACCGCGCGGCCCTGCGGAGATCGTCCGAGGTCACGCGCGAGCGCATCGAGGATGCCGCTTCGCGCCGCGCGCGGCAACGGCTGCGCTCGCACCACGCCGCCCACGCCGCGCAGGCGCGCCAGCGCCTCGGGCGGCAGGGTGCGATACGCGACGGGCGCATCGAGCCGCGCCTCGGGGAGCGCCGACGCCACGTCGGCGACCGGGGAGATCGGAGTGCGTGAGGCGAGCACGAGGAACGTCTCCCGGCCGCCCGCGCTCGTGACCTGCCACGTCAGCGGCGCCCCGCCCTCCTCGCCGGGCAGCCGCTGCGGCGCACCCGCGGCGATCGGGTTGCGCGTGCCGCGCGTGGCGAGCGGGAACAGCACGAACACCGCCCCGGTCTCGTCCTCGCTGAGCACGTAGACATGCACGCGTTCGCGCGCATCGACCTCGAGCGCCAGCTCGTCGCCCGGCGCCACGAGGTCGCCGGTGCGCAGTGCCTCACGGCCGCCCGCCGTGACGCGCAGCAGCGTGGCGCCCAACTGCGGCGGCGTCTCGAGCGTGGCGACGGGCGCGACCGTCGTGGGCCCGGCGAGTGGTGCTGCATCGCCCGCGGCATCGCTGGCCGGGACAGCGAGCCCGGTCACACCCTGCCCCGCCGGCCGCACGAGCAGCGCCGCGGCGACGAGCGCCAGCGCCACACCGCCCGCGAGCGCGAGGCGCGGGATGCGTCGCGACGGCGGCGCGGCGGAGGCCGCCGGTGCGAACGCCTGCGAGAGCGCCCGCTCGAGCTCGGCGGCGCTCGCGAAGCGGCGCTCGCGCACCGGCTCGCAGGCGCGCTCGACCGCCTCGACGAGCGGCGCGGGCAGCTCGGGCCGCGCGCTGCGCAATGGCACCCGATCGCCGCGCTCGAGAGCTGCGCGCATGGCGTCGAGCGATCCGGGTTCGATCGGGTAGCGGCCGGTGAGCAGCCGGTAGAGCACGACGCCGAGCGAATACACGTCGGCGCGCACGTCCGGCGCATCGCCCGCGAGCACCTCGGGCGCCATGAAGAGCGGCGTGCCGAACGCCACCACGGGCGTGGCGCGCTCGTCGTGCGCGCTGCCGAAGTCCATGAGCACGATACGGCCCGAGCGGTCGGCCGCGCCGGCGCCTCCCTCGCGCATCACGTTGCGCGTGGTCACATCACCGTGCAGCAGCCCGGCTGCATGCACGGCCGCCAGCGCGTGGCAGAGGTCGATGCCGACGCCGGCCGCCTCGCGCGCGCCGAGCGGGCCCTGCGTGGCGATCCACTGTTCGAGCGTGGCGCCGCCGATCAGTTCGGTCCAGAGCCCGGTACGGCCGTCATGCTCGTCGGCACCCAGGATCGATACGACGTTGGGGTGCCGCACGCGCGCCAGGCGCCGCGCCTCGTCGATCCAGCGCCGTGCACCCAGCGTGGGCGCCGCGAGGTCGTCGCGGCGCAGCTTGAGCGCCACCTCGCGCTGGAGTGCCGGGTCCCACGCGCGGTAGATCTGCGCGAACGAACCCTCGCCGATGGCCTCGAGTGCCTGCAGCGGCCCCCATGAGAACAGCACGCGATCCGGCGCAGCGTCGCGCACGCGCGCGATCGCGGCCTCGAACGCGGCCAGTTCCTTGAGCCGATCGAGACGCGCGCGATGCTGCGGCGTGCGTGCCTGCTCGCGCTCCCAGTCGACAGGCGTGCGGTCAGCGACCGCGCCGGCGAGGTCGAGGAGCGGTGCACCGGGGGCATGCGGCTCGGGAGGCTCATGCACCGTGGGGCTCCTCCATGGTCTCGGCGAGCCGTGCGATCGAACGCGCCACCATCATGCGCGCGGCGTTCGCCGAGGGCTTGTCCATGGCGGCCGCGATCTCGTCGTAGCTCAGTCCCATCTCGACGCGCATGAACACCGCCTCCTGCTGTTCCTCGCTCAGGCGGTCGAACGCCGCCTCGTAGCGATCGAGCATGTCCCTGCCCAGCGCGGCCTCGAGCGGCGAGGGCCCCGGGTCCGTCATGTGCTCACCGACCGGCTCCTGCTGGCCGCGTGTCGCCGCGCGCGCGATCTCGTCGCGCATCGCATTGATCAGGATGCGGCGCAGGTAGGCGAGGAACGCACCCTCGTGCCGGGGCTCGAACCTCTCCAATTGCCTCAACACCCTGACCAGGGTGATCTGCACAAGATCGTCGGTGTCGGCGAACCCGCGCGCCCGGGCCGGCAGCCGGCCGTGCGCCCAGCGGCGCAGGACCGGCAGATAGCGGGCGAGCAGCCGCTCGCGCGCGGCCTCGTCGCCGGCGCGGATGCGCTGCAGCAGCATGGCGGTGGACTCGGGGTTCGGCGGGGGCATGGGAACCGAGTGTAGGAACGCCACTTCCGGGCAACAAGGTCGCGCGCCGAGGTGCTACGCTGGGGCG
The DNA here is from genome assembly GCA_902826705.1 of uncultured bacterium. Classification (GTDB taxonomy): domain Bacteria; phylum Eisenbacteria; class RBG-16-71-46; order RBG-16-71-46; family RBG-16-71-46; genus CADEFY01. Next base: position 4,197 of record CADEFY010000020.1, on the reverse strand, counting down.
TCCTATCGCGCACGGCCGCGGTCCCGCGGCCCCGCCACCCCCTCGCGGAGGCTCCACTCATGCGCACGCTCCCGGTCTTCCCCGCCCTGCTCGCCCTGATCCTGCTCGCACCGCTCGCGCCGCCCGCCACCGCCCAGGAGACCACGCTCCAGAACGACGGCTTCGTCGACGGTCAGGCGGTCGGGTTCCAGGGCGGGTTCGTCGCCGATGAGATCGCGGCCTCGCGCTTCACACCCACCGGCACCGGCCCCTGGCGTCTGAACCGCGTGCGGTTCCTGTTCGGCGGCAGCACGAGCACGGTCACGTTCACCCTCCGCGTGTACGCAGACGCCGCAGGGACGAACGCGCCCGGCGCCGAACTGTACTCGGGCGACTACCAGGTCACCGGCTCCGACGTGCTGCTCCAGGATATCGACCTCACGTCCGAGAACGTGACCGTCACCGGGACATTCCGTGTGGGCATCGAGTTCCAGCACAACGGCGCACCGAGTGTGGCACGGGACGGCGACGGCACGATCAACGCCTCGCGCAACTTCATCTACACGCCGTCGATCCCCGGCTGGTTCCAGTCCAATCTCTTCGGGCTCTCGGGCGACTGGGTCATCCGTGCCGTGGTGCAGCCGACGTCCGGCGGCACGCCGGGCGCGCCCTCGATCCTGACGATCCACGACGTCGGCGGCGACCAGGGCGGCCAGGTGCGGCTGCGCTTCGCGCGCTCGTCGCGGGACTCTGTGGGCTCGGTGACGCCGGTGCTGAGCTACGAGGTGCACCGCCGCGTGGGCGCGAACGCGCTAATCGCGGGCGAACCGTGGGGCCCGTCGATCGCGCCCCGGCCGCACGCGCAGCCGGACGCCGTGATGCTCGATGGCTGGGACTATGTGATGTCCGTGCCCGCGCACGGCGACGCGATCTACAGCGTGGTCGTGCCCACGCTGGTGGACTCGAGCATCGCGCAGGGCATGCGGCGTTCCACGTTCTTCGTGCGCGCCACGACGGCCACGCCGACCACGGTCTTCGACTCGCCGGCGGACTCCGGCTACTCGGTGGACAACCTGCCGCCCGCGCCGCCCGCCGCATTCGCCGCCACCTACTCCGGCGGCACCACGCACCTGACGTGGAACCCCAATGCCGAGTCCGACCTCTGGTACTACGCGCTGCACCGTGGCGCGAGCGCGGGGTTCACGCCCACGGTGGCCAATCGCGTGGCCACGACCGGTGCGCTGGGTCACGACGACGTCGGGCCTGCTGGCAGCTATTACAAGCTGGCGGCGATCGACGTGCACGGCAACGTGAGCGGCTACACGCTGATCGCGCCCGCTACACTCGATGTGATGGGTGGTGAAGCGCGACTCGCGTTGGCCGTGCAGGGCGCGCACCCCGTGCGCACGGACCGCCTGCAGTTCGCGATCACGCTGCCGAGCGCCGCCGCGGCGCAGCTCGAGCTGCTCGATGTGCACGGCCGGCGCGTGGCGGGCGAGACGCTCGGCGTGCTCGGCGCGGGACGGCACAGCATCGCGCTGACACCCGCCTCGGGCCTGCGTGCGGGTGTCTACGTGGCTCGGCTCACGCAGGGCTCCGAGTCGCGCAGCGTGCGCGTGGTGGCGGTGGACTGACGCCGCACGCTCGAGCAGATCAGGGCACGATCACGGTGCGGCCGGTGCGCGACTCCCGCGCGCCGGCCGCGCTCGTGAGGCTGACCCGGTGGAACACCACGCCGCGCACCTGCTCAGCGGCGCTCGGCCATGCGACGACCCCGCGAGAGTCGGCATCGACCGGGCGCCTGCCCTCGTGCAGCAGCCGCCCTGCGGGATCGAACACCTGCCATGCGAGCTCTCCCGCCGCTGCGGTCTCGTAGACCACCGCCCATCCGCGCGCCGGGTTCCGTGCCGGCGTCACTCGCAGCCGTGATGCGCTCGCGCCGCCCACACTGACGCGCGAGACGAGCTCGATCTGATCGGCGCCGCGGTCGGTGTGCAGCACAGCGCCGCTCGGGCGCGCCTGCCCTTCGATGTCGTCCACGACCGCGAAGTCGGGACTGATGGCGAGCGAGGTATGCCCGTACTCGTCGGCATCCGTGTGCAGCGTTCCCCCCGGCACGAGGCGGAAGAAGTCGTCATTGGCATCCCAGAGCGGCGCCTGCGTCCAGGCAGTCGTGACGAAGGCCGCCGCGGCGCTCGCCTTGGGCAGCGCGATGAACGGAGGCGTGGCGCCGATGATCGACTGCGTCCCGAACGCGCCCGTCTCCACGAACGCCCCACCCGCGAAGGCCGAGTTGTGTGTGGAGACCACCGTGGGCCCGCCTGCGGTGACCTGCGTGCGGTAGGCGACGGGTTCGGGCGCGAGCGACGGGTGGTTGGCGACCACATTGTTGCGCAGCAACACCAACGGTCCGGCGATCACCGCGTCGATGCGGATGCCGTACGTGCGGTGGTCGGCGACCACGTTGTTGTAGAGCCGCAGGGCATTGGCCGGGTCGTTGAAGCTGTTCGCATCGATGCCGTGGTCGAACGTGCCCGCCGCACGCGCGAACAGGATGTTGTTGCGCAGCGTGATGTCGGTGGGATAGGCGATCTGCACGTTGGCCCAACCGCTCGTACCCGTGGTGGGCGAGTTGGATCCGATCCGGCAGCGCTCGATCACGATGCGCTCGCTCGTGCTGATCGTGATCAGGTGCGCGCCGTTCGTGACGTTGCGCAGCACATCGAGGCTGCGCAGGGTGACGTCCCCGGCGTTGACGAACGCCAGGATCGGCACCGTGGGCATGGTGCTGGCGATCGAGGCACGGTCGAGCCCGTCCGCCGGACGGATCACGAGCCGGCGCGTCGGCCCGAACGCCGCGCCGATGTCGATCGTCTGGGACGTGACGACCGGTGAGGCGCTGATCGTGATCAGGTTGTCGAGATCGGGGCTCACCGCCGCCGCCGCGACCGCCGCCTGCAGCGTGGCATGCGTACCGGGGACGTCGAGGTCGAGCGCGGAGGCGTCGGCTGCGGATGTGAGCACCGCGATAGCGAGTAGCGACAGGGTCACGCGCATACAGGCCTCCCGATCCTTGGTTGCGAGTGTCGCGCGACTGCGGCGCAAGGGAAAGGGCGGATCGCGGGACCGTCGCCTCGGAAGTCAATCGTCATGTTCGGTCTCGAGCTCCCGATGCCGTTCCGCAGGCCGGGGCGAGGTGGCTCGCTCCAGGAGCATCGCCTCGCTGTTGTATCGATCGAAGACCTCGTGCAAGTACTCATCCCCCAGATAGCCGAGTGGCACCGGCCGAGGTCTCCCTCGCGTGTTCAGCCAGAGTGTGACCGCGGCGCTCGCCAACAGACCGCCGAGGAGCCAGGCATCGAGTCGCCAGTTCCACGTGGGAGAATGCGCCCAGACCCAGCGCATGAACGGCCCGATGAGCATCGTGTCGAAGTAGTGGGCGGACTCGATCGATAGCGTGCGCACCGCACTCGCGTAGGCAAGCAGCAACAGCACGATCGCGCCGATTCCGGCCTGCGTGACTGGTCGGGAGAGCTCGAAGGCCACTGCCGACCGCCGTGACGCGATCGACTGGCCCTGCTGTGAGAGCACAGGGAACCACCAGCGCGGGCCATTGCGTTTCACGTCCCAGCCCCGCAGCTGCAGTCTGACCGACTCCGCTTCATCGTTGGCTCGACAGACGATCTTCCACGAGTCCATCGCGGGGATCCCGAGCACGACGAGCACGTAGCGTTCGTGGCCCTCGGGCCGAAAGTCCACCTGCGTTGGGCCCTGCTTGCCGCAGTGGAGTCTGACGCTGGTGATCCTCGCCGGATTGGACATGGTGCTGACCGAGAGTTTGAGCGGAACGTCGAGCGGTACGCTCTCCTGATTCCGTATGACGAAGGTGTGCTCGCTCCCCCCACCTTCGATCCGCGAAGCAGTGGCATAAAGGAAGAGCCTGTGACGCAACAGGTACGTGAGCAGGAGCAGAAGTGGCAGAAGCAGGAACACCGGTCGGAGTGCGATCTCGAAGATGCTCATGATGAGGCCTCAGTCGGTCGCTTCGGGTCAGGATCATCCTGCTTGTGGAATTCTGCGCGGATCTCGGCTTCCTCCTCGCGGGAGAGCGGAGAGAGCGCCAGCCACTTCTCGAATTCAGTCGAAGCTTGCGGACCACTCAGGCTGGGTGATCCGGTCACCTTGACGACGTGCTGGGTCTCGCGGACCACGCCGTAG
>CADEFY010000019.1 GCA_902826705.1 uncultured bacterium | reverse complement strand
TGTCACGGTGCAGCAGGTGCAGCAGCGGGTCCACGGCGCGCGCGTCGCCGGTCTTGGCCAGCGCGTCGATCGCACGCTCGCGCACCCACCAGTCGGGGTCCTGCAGCGCGTCGATCAGCGCGGGAACAGCGCGCTTGTCGGGCACGGTGTTCAGGATCTCGACGGCATAGCGGCGCACGAAGTCGTCGCCGTCGCGGATCAGGCCCATGACGGCGTCCACGACGCGCGTGCCGCCCAGCGTGCCGAGCGCATCCGCGGCGCGGACACGCACCCACCAATCCTGGTCGCGGAGCGCCGAGACGAGATCCTTGATCGCATCCACGGTGACGACCTGGTTCAGCACCTCGACGGCACCGCGGCGCACATACTCGGAGTCGTCCTTGAGCGCATCGAGCAGATGCGGCACTGCCGAGACGTCGCCCACCGCGATCAGCGTCTCGATCGTGGCGGCCTGCACCTTCATGTCCGAATCGCTCAGCCGGCGGCACAGCGCCGGCACGGACGCGGTGGCCTTGAGCTGTCCGAGCGCCTTGACGGCCTCGAGCCGCACGGCTGCGGTCGGGTCGTCGAGGCGTCCGTTGAGCGCCTGCACCGACTCAGGTGTGTCGAAGCGGCCCAGCAGCCGCGACAGGTGCAGTCGCAGCCACCAGTCATCGTGCGTCAGGAACGACGCGGCCTCGCGCACGATCGTGGGCTCGGCGGTCTTCTCGATCAGGCGGAACACGCTGCCACGCGCATCCTTGGTGAGGTCCGGCAGCAGGCGCAACAGCGTGGCGGCCTGCACGCGCTGGAGCTGCGCCTGGAGGACGGACTCGAGGCGCGCCTTGCTCACCCGCGCGTCGGCGAAGAGCGAGAGCAGCTCGCTCGGCTCGTAGTGCTCGCCCGCGGCCAGTGCCCGCGAGGCGGCTTCGGCGACCGGTGTGCTCTGCGAACGCAGCGCCTCGACGTAGTGCGGGAGGGTGTCGCGCGTCAGCAGGCGGCCGAGCACGAACTGCAGCGAGTCCAGGCTGTGGCCGTTCTGCGCGGCCTCGAACAGGGGCTTGAGCGCAGCTCCGCCCATGCTGACGAGCTGCTCCTCGGCCGCACGAGCCTCGGTCTCATCGGTCGACCCGAGGCGGCGGACGAGTTGCCCAGCCTGGAAGCGCTTGAGGAGATCCATCGAGTCGTCATCCCCTCCCTGGGGGCTGGCTCAGCGAGGGAACAACAGGTACATGGCTCCTGCGCCGAGCACGGCACCGAGCAGGAAGGTGACGACCAGCGTGGCCGTGGAACTGGACGCGGCCGGCGGGGGCGTGGGCGCGGCGTGTGCGGGGATGCTCGCGCCCGGGGCCGTCGTGGCCTGCGGCGGCGGCGGGGGCGGCGGAGCGAGCTCCTTCTCCTTCTGCGTCTCGAGCAGGTGGCCGAGTTCGGTGCGCGAGAGGATCACGGTGTGCTGCTCGGCGTCGCTCGGCCGGCGCGTGTCCGCGGCCAGCGTGCGACGGTCGGTCTCGTAGCCCACCCACAGCGTGTACTTGCCGAAGCGCACGACATCGTTGTTGCGCACGACGGCGGTGTTGACGTTCTGATCGTTGACGAACGTGCCGTTGGCACTGCCCAGGTCGACGACCTGGTACTCGCCGCTGGACGTGCGCTCCATGCGGAAGTGGTCGCGCGAGATGCCGGGGTTGTCCACGAACACATCCGCTGCGGGATCGCGGCCCACGCTGATGACCGGCTTGTCGAACGTGAAGTTGCGCACCGGTCGCCCCATCAGGGACAGGCGCAGCTTGAGCACCAGGGGATCGGACATGGGTCCTCCGACAAGGGTTCCGAGCGGCCGACCGGGTCCGAGATCGGAAACGGGCGGTCCTGTTCCTTGGGCTCATCGGCCCGCAGGCGCAGGGACTTGAGTGCAGTTCGCACGCCGGACCGAGAACGCGCGCGCGGTCGTCGGGCCGTGCCGGGCGCCGGTCGGCGGATCACCGCACCCGGCTCGGCCCGCACGGGGCGGCGTGCTAGGTTCTGTCTGAGGACTCCGCGTGTGCGCGGAACCCTTCGGGCCGCAACGGGATCGGCCGCGGGGCGGCGTCACTCCTCGTCGATAGCCGGCCTCGGCTGATCGACTCGTCGTTCCTTGCGCCGCGGCCGATCCCGTTGCAGCGCGCGCACGGGGAGTTCTCGAACGGAGCCCAGCCCCATGGCCGAGACCAAGCCGGACTCCGATCGTCTGATCGCCCAGAACCGCCGGGCGAGTCATGACTACGCCATCCTCGACACCTACGAGGCGGGGCTCGTGCTGGTCGGCCCCGAGGTCAAGAGCCTGCGCCAGGGCAAGGCGAGCCTGGCCGAGAGCTGGGCCGGCATCGAGGGCGGGGAGGCGTTCGTGCACCAGATGCACATCCCGCCCTACGAACAGGCGAATCGCGCCAACGTCGATCCGGTGCGCAAGCGCAAGCTGCTGCTGCACGCCGCCGAGATCGAGAAGCTGCGCCGCGCCGTGGACCAGAAGGGCCATACGATCGTGCCGCTCAGGCTCTACTTCTCCAAGGGACACGCCAAGCTGCTGATCGGCGTGGGCAAGGGCAAGCAGGCGCACGACAAGCGGCAGTCGATCGCCGAGCGCGAGTCCCGCCGCGAGATCGACCGCGTGCAGCGCAGCCGCGGGCGCGAGGCATGATGCGAGCGCTGCTCGCGCTGCTGGTGCTGTCGCTCGTGCTGGGTGCGGCGCCCGACACGCAGCCGCCCGCGCCGACGGCCGGTGCCACGACGCCGGCGAGCGTGCGCGACATCGACGGCACGCCGATGCTGGGAGCCAACGACCTCGCGCGGCTGCTCTCGGCGTCCAAGTTCTGGCGCTCCGACGTGCGCAAGCTGCTGTTGCGCGCACCCGACTTCCGCTTGACCCTCACCGAGGGGACGCCGTTCGCGGTGCTCGACACGCGCACGATCACGCTCCCGACCGCGGTGGTCTCGCGCGGCGGCGAGCTGCAGGTGCCCGTGGCGCTGCTCGCCGCGCTGCCACAGGACTCCGCGCACGCGCGGCTCGTTCACGACGAGGTGGCCCGCGTGGTGCGTGCGGCGCCGCGGGGCGGATTCGTGGGCGCGCCGCGCGTGCAGGTGGCCGGCGGCATCACGCGCGTGGTGGTGCCCTGCGAGCGCGCCGGGGCGGCGGCGGTGTTCGCCCGCGGCCATGCACGCTTCCGCGTGCGGGTGCCGGGCGAGCTGATCGAGGCGCTGGGCGACTCGCTGCCCGAGGGCGGGCTCGTGCTGGACCTGCGCGCCGCGCCCGCCACGGACGCCGTGGCGTTCGAGTTGGCGCTGGATGCCGGAGCGCAGTCGTTCCGTCTCGTGCCGGGCCCAGGTCGCCTCACGCTCGAGTTCGCCACGAGTGCGCTGCCGGGCGGCGAGCGGTTCGCCCCGGCGCCGCCCACCGGGCCGCACGCGCTGCGCATGATCGTGCTCGACCCCGGTCACGGCGGCGACGACGCCGGCGCGGTGCATGGGGATCTCAAGGAGAAGGACCTGACCCTGGCACTCGCCAAGCGGCTCGCGCCCGAGCTGCAGCGCCGCCTCGGCTGCCGCGTGGTGCTCACACGCGCCGACGATCGCGCACTCACCCAGCACGAGCGTGCCGAGCGCGCCAACCGCGAACGCGCGGACCTCGTGATCGCCCTGCACGTCGACGCGTTCCCCTCGCCGCGTGCGCGTGGGGTGCGCGCATGGGTGGCGCCCGCCACCATGGCTGAGCCCGAGCGGAGCGGCGCCCGCCCGCTGGCGCTCCTGCCCTGGCGCGACGCCGCCGCCGAGTACGCGGTCTCGAGCCGCGCGCTGGCCGAGGCGGTGACCGGCCTGCTCGAGCTGCGCGGCCACGGGCCGGTGCAGGTGCGCGAGCGCATGCCGGTGGCGCTGCTCGGCGTGCACGCGCCCGGCCTCATGCTCGAGTGCGGCGTGCTGAGCGCGCCCGAGGATCGCGAGCGGCTTGCGAGCCCCGAGGGGCTCGCCCGGCTCGCATCGCTGATCGCCGACGGCGTGCTCGCGTGGGCGCGTGATGGCTAGGCGCGTCTCGGGCGGGCTGCTCGTGGTGGTGCTGCTGGCGCTGGTGGCGTTCGGCATCTGGCGCCTGGGCCCCGGCCGCCCGCTCGGCGCGCCCACGCTCACCGTGGCCGACAGCACCATGGTGGGAGTGCGCGCTGCGACGCTGTTCTTCAGTGATGCCGAGGGCGAGCGCTGGGTGACCGAGTCCCGCGAGCTGGTGGAGCAGGACGGCCTGCACGCGCGGGTGGCGGGCCTGGTCGACGCGCTCATCGAAGGGCCGCGCGGCGCCGGCGTCGCCACGCTGCCGGCGTCGATGCGCGTGATGCAGACCTACGCGCTGGACGACGGTACGCTGGTGCTCGACCTCTCGCGCGAGTTCGTGAACGGGCTCTCGGGCGGCTCGCGTCGCGAGGAGATGGCGGTCGGCTCGCTCGTGCGCACCCTCACCGCCAACCTGCCCGACGTGCAGCGTGTGCGCATCGTGTGTCAGGGTCCGCTGGTGTCGGCCGGCGGCCATGTGCCGCTCGACCGACCGCTCGATCCCCAGGACTGGCCGTGATGCGCTCGCGGCCCCCGCATCCGATCCACCAGGAGCCCTGATGCCCGCGCTCACCGATCCGCGACCCATCGGCGTCTTCGACTCCGGCATCGGCGGACTGACCGCCGTGCGCGAGCTGTTCCGCCAGCTGCCCGAGGAGTCGGTGCTCTACTTCGGCGACACGGCACGTCTGCCGTACGGCAACAAGTCGGGCGAGACGGTGACCCGCTTCGCGCTCGAGGTGACGAGCTTCCTCGTGCGGCAGAACGTCAAGTGCATCGTGGTCGCCTGCGCCACTGCCTCGAGCCATGCGCTCGAGGCGCTGCGGGCGCGCTACGACCTGCCGGTGGTGGGCGCCATCGAGCCCGCCGCGCGCGCGGCCGTGGCCGCCAGTCCGGGCGGCCGGATCGGCGTGATCGGCACGCTCGCCACGGTGGGGAGCGGGGCGTATCCGCAGGCGATCGACCGGCTGCTGCCGGGCACGCAGGTGCTGTCGCGCGCATGCCCGCTGTTCGTGCCGCTCGTCGAGGAGGGCTGGCTCGACCATGACGTCACGCGGCAGGTGGCCGAGGAGTACCTGGTCGAGCTGCGCAACGCCTCGCTCGAGAGCCTGATCCTCGGCTGCACGCACTACCCGCTGCTGGCGCCGCTCCTCGGCCGGCTCATGGGTCCGTCGGTCACGCTCATCGACGCGGGCGCCGAGGCTGCGCGCGCCACGGCGCATCTGCTCGCGCAGCGCGGCCAGCTCGCGCCCTCGGGCAAGGCGGGGCGCGCAGCGCAGCACCACTTCTTCCTCAGCGACGAACCGCGGCGGCGCAGCTTCGCGCGCGTGGCGGAGTCGTTCCTCGGCCGGCCGCTGCCGCATGTCACGGTGGTCGATCAGACCGACCTGCCGTGGTTCGAGCGCCCGCACGCCACGCCGCGCACCCCCGACCTGGAGACTCCCCGGTGACCCACAAGCCCCGATCGATCCGCGAGCGCGAGGCCGCGCCGCAGGCACCCGAAGCCGCCGCGCGTCCCGATGGCCGCAGCCCCACGCAGCTGCGCGCCCTCAAGTTCGAGCGCGGCGTGATGTCCTACGCCGAGGGTTCGGCGCTCGTGCGCATGGGCCGCACCCGAGTGCTCGTCACCGCCAGCATCGAGGAGCGGGTCCCGGGCTGGATGCGCAACACCGGCCGCGGCTGGGTGACCGCCGAGTATTCCATGCTGCCGCGGGCCACCAAGGACCGTACTCCGCGCACGAGCCAGACGGGCGGCCGCTCGCAGGAGATCCAGCGTCTGATCGGCCGCTCCCTGCGCGCGATCACGGACCTCACGGCGTTCGGTGAGCGCACGATCACCGTGGACTGCGACGTGCTCGAGGCGGATGCCGGCACGCGCACCGCCGCGATCAACGGCGCCCTGGTGGCGCTGCACGATGCGTTCGTGTGGCTCTCCAACCAGCAGCAGCTCAAGAAGCCGCCGCTGCGCGATTCCGTCGCCGCGATCTCGGTGGGCATCGTGAAGGGCGTGCCGTGCCTGGACCTGGACTACTCCGAGGACTCGAGTGCCGAAGTCGACATGAACGTGGTCATGACCGGCCGCGGCCGCTTCATCGAAGTGCAGGGGACGGCGGAGCAGGAGCCGTTCGACGACGCGGCCCTGAAGCGCCTGATGGCCCTGGCCAAGCAGGGCATCCGCCGCATCACCGCGCACCAGAAGAAGCTCCTCGCCGGCTCGGGGCTGCTGCCCGAGTGAGGCCGAGCCGTTTCGTCCTCGCCACGTTCAACGCGCACAAGGCGGCCGAGCTGCAGGCGCTGCTCGCGCTGCCGGGACTCACGCTCGTCTCCCTCGCCGACTTCCCCGGCGCGATCTCGCCCGACGAGGACGGCGCCACGCTGCTGGACAACGCGCGCATCAAGGTGCGGGCGGCGCTCGCGCACACCGGGTGCCCCGCGATCGCCGACGACACGGGGCTCGAGGTGGACGCACTCGGAGGTGCGCCCGGTGTACACGCCGCACGCTACGCCGGACCGGCGGCCACGTACTCCGACAACGTGGCCAAGCTGCTCTCGGCGCTCGCGGGCGTGCCCGCGGCGCAGCGCACGGCGCGGTTTCGGACCGTATGCGTGGCGGCATGGCCCGATGGCCGTGAGGTCACCGCCGAGGGCGTGCTCGAGGGCGTGATCATCGAAGCGGCGCGCGGCGTGCAGGGCTTCGGCTACGACCCGGTGTTCGTGCCCGCCGGAGACACGCGCACGCTGGCCGAGCTCAGCGAGACCGAGAAGAACGCGATCTCGCATCGGGGACGCGCGGCAAGGGGGCTGGCGGGGCTGTTGCAGGAGTGAGCCCGGTCGCGGGCCGCGACACGGGATGTGCAGCCCTCACGCGCCACGTCGCCTGGCGTGCCGACTCGCGAAGTGCTCGGTCGGCTGGCCCGGACTAGTTCGATCCCAGCTTGTGCACGCGCACCGTGTTCGTGCTGCCCACGGCACCCGGCGGCGTGCCGGCGACCACCACCACCAGGTCGCCCGGGGCGCCGCGGCCCAACTCGAGCATGGAGCGGTCCACCTGCGCGACCATGTCGTCGGTGTGGTCCACGCGCGGCACCACGAACGTCTCGATGCCCCATTGCAGCGCGAGCTGGCTGCGCACCGCGGGCTGCGAGGTGAAGGCATAGAGCGGGATGGCGCTGCGGCGGCTGGCCACGCGGCGCGCGCTCGCGCCCGACTCGGTGAACGCCACCAGTGCGCGGGCGCGGGTGTCCTCGGCGATGCGCACGGCGGCGGCGGCGATCGCGTCCTGGCGCGACTCGGTCTTGAGCGACACGGGCGAGAGCGCGAACAGCCCCTGCGCCTCCACGGTGCTCATGATGCGCGCCATGGTCTGCACGGCCTCGATCGGGTGCTCGCCCACGCTCGTCTCGCCCGAGAGCATCACGGCGTCGGCGCCGTCGAGCACGGCGTTGGCCACGTCGGATGCCTCCGCCCGCGTGGGCCGTGAGTGCGTGATCATGGACTCGAGCATCTGCGTGGCCACGATCACCGGCCGCGCGTGGTCGCGCGCCAGCCGCACGGCGCGCTTCTGCACGAGCGGCACCTGCTCGAGCGGGATCTCCACGCCCAGGTCGCCGCGGGCCACCATGAGGCCGTCGAACGCCGTCACGATGGCCTCGAGCCGGTCCACGGCCTCGGGCTTCTCGATCTTGGCGATCACCGGCAGGCGTCCGCCGGCCTCGTCCATGATCGCATGCGCCTCGCGGATGTCGTCGGGGCCGCGCACGAACGACATGGCGATCAGGTCCACGCGCAGCGACAGCGCGAAGCGCAGGTCCTCGCGGTCCTTGTCGGTCATCGATGGCGCGCTCACGCGCACGCCGGGCAGGTTCAGACCCTTGTGATCGGAGACGCGTCCTGCCTCGATCACGCGGCATACCACCTCGACCCCGTCGGTCGACTCGGCCACCAGTCGCACGTTGCCGTCGTCGATCAGCAGCGCGTCGCCCGCCTGCACGTCACGCGCGAGCGCCTCGTAGCTGGTGGAGCAGCCGTTCGCGTCGCCCAGGCGCTTGACTGTGCTGATCGTGAAGCGCTGGTCGGGGACCAGCATCGCGCCGCCGCCCTCGAAGCGCCCGAGCCGGATCTTGGGACCCTGCAGGTCCACGAGGATCGCCACCGCGCGGCCCGCGGCATCGGACGCCTCGCGCACGCGGCGGTAGACCTCGGCGTGATCGCTGCGCTCGCCGTGCGAGAGGTTGAGCCGCGCCACATCCATGCCCGCCGCGACCAGCTGCGCGATGCGCTCGGCACTCGAGGACGCGGGACCCAGCGTGCAGACGATCTTGGCGCGACGGTTCATGGGCTCCAGTCTCGGCGACCTGGGGGTTCCCCGCGAGGGGAGTGCCGATCCGGGACGGGAATGGGGTGGCTGACGGGGCTCGAACCCGCGACCCTCGGGACCACAACCCGATGCTCTGCCAACTGAGCTACAGCCACCGCCATACTCGTCCCGAGCGGCTTGGGCGCCGCGGACCCCTCACGCCGGGCTGGCGCGCCTGGAGGGACTCGAACCCCCGACCGTCGGATTAGAAATCCGATGCTCTGTCCACCTGAGCTACAGGCGCATCACGGAAGCCACGAGGGCCTCCCGCGAGACGGCTGGCTGCGGGCGGCCCTCGGTGCAGGAAGTTGGTCGGGGCGAGAGGATTCGAACCTCCGACTCCCTGCTCCCAAAGCAGGTGCGCTACCGGGCTGCGCCACGCCCCGATGGATGCGGCGGCGATTCGGGGAGCCAAGATAGGTGCCACGTCGAGGCGGAGTCAAACCCGTGAGCACACGCAGGTCGGGCCCTCCGGCGGCCCCCCGATCGCGCTATGCTGCAGGGCGAACACGTGCTGCGGCGTGTCGCACGGGCAAGATCGCCCCTGAACGACCGCCCCCGCCATCCAAGGAGCATCCCATGAGCGTCAACAAGGTCATCCTGCTCGGCCGCCTCGGTCGGGACCCGGAGGTGCGCTACACGCAGGGCGGCACCACGGTCGCCAACCTGCGCCTGGCGACCAACGAGCGCCGTCCCGACGGCAACGGCGGCTGGAAGGACGCGACCGAGTGGCACACGGTCGTGATGTTCGGCAAGCAGGCCGACCTGGCGAAGCAGTACCTGACCAAGGGCCGCGAGCTCTTCATCGAGGGCTCGCTGCGCACCCGCGAGTGGCAGGACCAGCAGGGCCAGAAGCGCACGTCCACCGAGATCGTCTGCCGCGACATGCGCTTCGTCGGCGGCCGCGGTCAGGGCGGCGACGGCGGCGGCGGCGGCTACTCGCGCGGTTCCGACGACATGAGCGCGACCGTGCCGGCCGATACCGGGATGGACGCGTTCCCGGGCGGCAACGACGACGACATCCCGTTCTGATCGCGGATCGCGTCACTCGCCTCACGCATCACATGCAGGACACGCTCGAGAGAGACTGGGGGCGATCGGTCTCGACGGGAGTGCAGAAGCAGGGAGTGCAAGCCGGGGACCCGTGACCTCGTCAAAAAAGGCGGGAACCTTCATCTGCCAACGAGCAGATGGCTCTCGCAGCCTAAATAGCTGCGACGAGCTCCCGGACCCCGCTCGTGGGGGCCGATGAGCTTGTCATACATACGCGAGCTGAGCCGAAGCCCTGCCTGGGGGTGGACGCCGAGAAGCTGGACAGGCTGGCTCACGGAGACCCCGCCGGTCGGGGCGAAGCGAGTGAGATCCAAGTAGGCCGGACACGCTTGTAGGACTCCCTGGGGAAGCACCTTCGGACGCGGGTTCGATTCCCGCCGCCTCCACCAATCGCACGAGGGCCCGGAGCCGCGAGGCACCGGGCCCTTGGTGTCTCCAGTGCGCGCCGCACTAGGGCTTCACGCACACGACGCAGGTCAACTCGCGGTCCTGCACGTAGGGGCCGCAGGGCAGCGAGCCGCACTCGGCCTCGGTGGGGTAGAGCAATGCGCCCGAGCTCGACACCCCACTGCCCACGCCCTCCGGGGCGCGATCGACGCAGACGAGTTCGCTTCGGATCTGCGTGTAGTGGCTCGACATGAGGTAGCCGGCGTATTCGGCGGTCCAGCCCGCGGGGCAGGTCTGCGTGCCCGGGATCATGAGCGACACGCGAGCGTTCTCGCGAAGGCACACGGCGCATGGCACCTCGAGGTTCTGGAGCGAACCCAGGGACGAGAGCCCGAACCCGGTCATCTGATACTCGGCGCCGTAGACGAGGGCGCCATTCTGATTGCTGTCGCTGAACAGGTCCCACGTCGGATCCGACGACAGGCAGAGCAGGTTGCTGCCTCCGCCCGCCTGATTGAAGTAGCTGCCACCCACACGCCCCTGATGCACGAGCGACGCCCCGGGAGGGCAGGTCGTGCGGCCCCATCGCGTGTACACGACCGCTCCGGGCGGAACGGCCGAAGGCACCGCGACCGCGCTGTCGGCGATCGCCGCACGCGCGGCGTAGGCGACGCTCACGATCGGCCGCCTCGGCGCCATCGTGTTCCCGTCCACGGTGGTCTCGATCCACAGCACCGATCCGGTGAACAGGCTGCCCACCGGCAGCGGCGTGGCACCGCCGAGCAGCACGGTGAAGACCCCTCCGGTCACCGCGACCGAGGCGTACGATTCGGACCAGAGCGGGCTGCCGCCGGACTCGGCTGCATACAGCGCGAAGTCCATCGCGAACGTCCCGTTCACGGGCCCGCCGCCGTTGCTCAGCTGGCCCTGGTAGTTGATCAGCATGGGAACGCCGCAGTGCGCGGGCCGTGCACCCGGACCCAGGCAGGCAGCGAGCACGAGTGCGAGACACCCGGATGTGGCGCGAAGCGTGGTGGAGATGCGACTCATGGCGGCCTCCTGGATCGGTCTATCGGACATGGGCGATGCGGCGTCGCTCACGGAACGGACCCGCCTCGAGCAGACCGTGGTAGAGGCCCACGGGCACTCGCCGTCCCGATCCATCGCGGCCATCCCACGCGATGCTCTGGCGGCCGATCGTGCCGCGCGGCAGCGCGAATGCGCGCACGAGCCGCCCGTTCGGGTCGAAGATCTGGAGGCGCACCGGGTGGGCGCGGGCACTCGTGGGGAGCATGATCCGCAGTTGCGTCCCGGTGGTGAACGGATTGGGCGCGACGGCCAGCGACAGTCGATCGGAGACCGCCCCCGCGTGTCCCTCACCCGCGTCGAGCACCGGGCCACTGCCCACGCCCCAGAACCCGGCGATCTGCGTCGCGGGCACGCTCGGGGTCAACGACAGGCCCACCACGGTCTCGCCCACGGTGAAGCCCAGCGTCAGGCCCCCGCCACCGGCGTGGCCACCCGCGGAAGCCGCGACCGTGGGACCGAGCACGACGCCGAGGCCGGCCTCGGCGCGCGGGGAGGCGGTGAGCGTCGCGAGGACCGCGAGCCACGCCGCTGCCCAGCCGAGCGCTGGGTGCGCGGGGGTACGAGCGGGCCCGTGGAGGTCAGCGGACATGGGGAGCCTCTGGAGTTCGAGAGGTCAGCGCGGGGCGCAGCCTCCCGGCTCCGCGCCTGCATGCAGGACGCTCACACAAGCCCTCCCCGCCTTCAAGGCCCAAGTGTCGCCACAATGCCCTCCCCTCATGGCGTTCGCGGGTGTATCCTCGTCGCCTCACTCTGCTTACCGCGCCCGCACCGGTCCGGTGCGGGCCACCGCGGCGAAGGCGCGCTTCGCCGGGAGACACGGTGCCCGTGAGCCCCGACTCGGCCGGCTGGGCCTCATCCAGGGGGGCACACCCATGTCGGCATCCCGTGTCCAAGTCACACTCGCAGGCGCCGAGAAGGGCGCCGACGGCGAGGCCACGACCCTCTCGCACTACATCGGCGGCCGCTGGGTCCCGGCCACGACCAAGGAGTTCGGCGAGGTGCGCAACCCCGCCAACCACCAGTTGCTCGCGCGGGTGCCGCTCGCGGGCCGGGCCGATGTCGATGCCGCCGTCGCGGCGGCGGCCAGGGCGTTCCCGGCGTGGCGGGCGCTGCCGCCCGTGCAGCGCGTGCGGCCGCTGTTCAAGTTCCGCGAGTTGATGGAGAAGCACTTCGACGACATCGCGCGCACGGTCACGCTCGAGCACGGCAAGACGCTCGAGGAGTCGCGCAACAGCACGCGCCGCGCGGTGGACAACATCGAGGTGGCCTGCGGGATCCCCTCGCTCATGCAGGGCCTGTCGCTCGAGGACGTGGCGACCGGCATCGACTGCCACATGGTGCGCCAGCCCATGGGGGTGTTCGCGGCGATCACGCCGTTCAACTTCCCGGCCATGGTGCCCATGTGGTTCCTGCCGCACGCGGTCGCGTGCGGCAACACGTTCGTGCTCAAGCCGAGCGAGCGCGTGCCGCTGTCGCAGATGCGCATCTTCGAGCTGCTGCACGAGGCCGGTCTCCCCGAGGGCGTGGTCAACATGGTCCACGGCGCCAAGGGCGCGGTGGACGCGATCCTCGACCACCCGGGCATCGCGGGCGTGTCGTTCGTGGGCAGCTCGCCTGTGGCGCACTACGTCTACAAGCGCGGCGCGGAGACCGGCAAGCGGGTGCAGGCGCTGGGTGGGGCCAAGAACTTCGTGCTCGTCATGCCCGACGCCGACATGGATCGCGCGGCGCAGGTGTCCACCGAATCGTGCTTCGGCTGCGCGGGCGAGCGCTGCCTGGCCAACAGCGTGGTGCTGGCGGTGGGAGACGCCTACGAGGCCATGAAGAGCCGACTGATCAGCGAGGCCAGGAACATCAAGGTCGGCGACGGCATGGAGCCCGGCGTCACGATGGGGCCCGTCATCACCGCGCAGCATCGCGACAAGGTGCTCGGCTACATCGAGAAGGGCGTCTCCGAGGGCGCCACGCTGGCCGTGGACGGCCGCGGCTATCGTGACGCCAAGAACCCCGAGGGCTACTTCCTGGGGCCGTCGGTGTTCGTGGATGTCAAGCCCGACATGGTGATCGCGCGCGAGGAGATCTTCGGGCCGGTGCTGTGCGTGATGAAGGCGGCCACGTTCGAGGAGGCCGTGGCGATCGTGAAGCGCCATGAGCTCGGCAATGCGACCAGCATCTTCACCTCGAGCGGCAAGTACGCGCGCGACTATCGCTGGCACGTGGAGCCCAGCATGCTGGGCGTGAACATCGGTGTGGCCTCGCCCATGGCCTTCTTCCCGTTCGGCGGTGCCAAGGGCAGCTTCTATGGCGACCTCAAGGCGCACGGCCGCGACTCGATCGAGTTCTACACGGACAAGAAGGTCAGTATCGTGCGTTGGTTCTGATCCCAGGAGACACCTGACATGCCGCGCAAGCTCATCGGTGGCCTCATCCAGTGCAGCAACCCGATCAACGACGAGTCCAAGCCCGTCGAGGTCATCAAGCAGGCGATGTTCGACAAGCATGTGCCGCTGATCGAGGAGGCGGGCCGGAAGGGCGTGCAGGTGCTCTGCCTGCAGGAGATCTTCAACGGGCCGTACTTCTGCCCGGGGCAGGACAAGCGCTGGTACGAGTCCGCCGAGACGGTGCCCGGGCCCACCACCGATGCGGTCGCGAAGATCGCGGCCAAGTACAAGATGGCCGTGGTGGTGCCGGTGTACGAGCGCGAGATGGCGGGCTTCCTCTACAACACCGCGGCTGTCTATGACGCCGACGGCAGCTACCTCGGCAAGTACCGCAAGAACCACATCCCGCACACGTCGGGCTTCTGGGAGAAGTACTTCTTCCGCCCGGGCAACATGGGCTACCCGGTGTTCCAGACGCGATACGCCAAGGTCGGCGTGTACATCTGCTACGACCGCCACTTCCCCGAGGGCGCGCGACTGCTCGGCCTGCACGGCGCCGAGATCGTGTTCAATCCCAGCGCCACAGTGGCCGGCCTGTCGCAGTACCTCTGGAAGCTCGAGCAGCCGGCGCACGCGGTGGCGAACGGCTACTTCATGGGCTGCATCAACCGCACGGGCACCGAGGCGCCGTGGAACATCGGCAAGTTCTACGGCTCGTCGTACTTCGTGGGGCCGCGCGGGAACTTCCTCGCCGAGGCCAACGAGGACGATGACGCGCTGGTGGTGGCCGAGATGGACCTGGACCAGATCGACGAGGTCCGCAACATCTGGCAGTTCTATCGCGACCGCCGCCCCGAGACCTACGACGACATGGTCAAGCTCTAGGAGCGATGCCATGGGACTCGTGATCAAGCACGGCACCGTCGTCACCGCGACCGACCGCTTCGATGCGGACGTGCGCGTCGAGGGCCGCACGATCGTCGACCTGGCGCAGGGCATCGAGCCGCGTACCGGCGACACGCTGCTCGACGCCGCGGGCCAGTACGTGCTGCCGGGGTTCATCGACCCGCACGTGCACATGGAGCTGCCGTTCATGGGCACGGTGAGCGCTGACGACTTCGAGACCGGGCCGGCCTCGGGGATCGCGGGCGGCACCACGTCGATCATCGACTTCTGCATCCCGGCGCCGGGCGACTCGCTGTTGAACGCGCTCTCGATCTGGAAGCAGCGCGCGGCCAAGGCCACGACCGACTACTCGTTCCACATGGCCATCACGTCGTGGGGCGAGCACACCGCGGACGAGATGCGCGCCTGTGTGCGGGACCATGGCATCACGAGCTTCAAGGTGTTCATGGCGTACAAGGGCGCGATCATGGTGGACGATCACGCGCTGTATCAGGTGATGCGCGTGGCGGCCGAGACCGGCGCCGTGGTCACCGTGCACGCCGAGAACGGTGACGTGGTGTGGAATCTGCAGCGCGAACTGCTCGCCAAGGGGCTCACCGGGCCCGAGTACCACCCGGTCTCGCGGCCGAGCGCCGTGGAGGGCGAGGCCACGGAGCGCGCGCTGATGATGGCGCGGCTGCACGGCGCGACCGCGTACATCGTGCACATGACCTGCCGCGAGTCGGTGCAGGCACTGGAGCGCGCCAAGCTCGCCGGCCAGCGCTGCTACGGCGAGACGTGTCCGCAGTACCTGGTGCTCGACGACACCGTGTTCGACCAGCCGGACTTCGGCGGATCGGCTTACGTGATGAGCCCGCCGATCCGCAAGGCCGGCCTGGGGCACCACGACGCGCTGTGGAACGCCCTCGGCAACGGCATGCTCGACTCGATCGGCACCGACCACTGTCCGTTCCTGCACGAGCAGAAGAAGATGGGCACGGGCGACTTCACGCGCATCCCCAACGGCGCGGCCGGCATCGAGGACCGTCTGCCGCTGCTGTACACGCGCGGCGTGCACGCCGGCCGGTTCTCGCTCGAGCGCCTGGTCGAGCTGGGCTCCACGGCGCCCGCGCGCATCTTCGGACTGGCCAGGAAGGGCGCGGTCGGTGTGGGGATGGATGCCGATCTCGTGCTGTACGACCCCGCCGGCAGCGGCGAGCACAGCGCGCGCAGGCATCACTCGCGCGCGGACCGCAGCGTGTACGAGGGCTTCCCGATCCGCGGCCGCGTCGCCACGACGATCGTGGGTGGCCGCGTGGCGTGGGACGGTGCGACGCTCATGGCCGAGCGCGGCAGCGGGCAGTTCATCGCGCGCAGGGCCACCCACTTCGCGCCCGGCGCGGAGGCCCGCTCATGAGCGCCACACCGCTGCCCCAGGGCCGCCTCGAGCAGCAGCTCGAGGACGGCAAGCCGCTCTACACCGAGGGCGAGGCGGTGGCCGAAGCGCACCGCTGCCTGTTCTGTCACGACGCCCCGTGCATCACCGCATGCCCCACCGGGATCGACATCCCGCGCTTCATCCGCAAGATCGGCACCGGCAATCTGCGCGGCTCGGCCCAGACGATCCTGTCGGCCAACCTGCTCGGCTACTCCTGCGCGCGCGTGTGCCCCGTCGAAGTGCTCTGCGCCGGCGCGTGCGTGTACAACGCGTGGGAGCGCACGCCGATCGCGATCGGGCGCCTGCAGCGCTACGCCACCGAGACGCTGTTCGCGCAGGGCGAGGCCGGCACGCTGCTGCCGCGCGCGGCGGCCAACGGCAAGCGCATCGCGTGCGTGGGCGCAGGACCCGCGTCGCTCGCGGCCGCGGGCTATCTGGCACTCGAGGGCTGTGAGGCCACCGTCTTCGATCGCAACCCGCTGCCCGGCGGGCTCAACACCACCGGCGTCGCGCCGTACAAGATGCCGGCCGAAGGGTCGCTGCGGGAGTTCGAGTTCCTCGCATCGCTCGGTGTGCGGTTCGAGGGCGGCGTCGAAGTGGGTCGCGACGTGCCGGCCGCCAAGCTGCTGGCCGATCATGACGCCGTGTTCCTGGGGCCCGGACTGGGCGGCGACACGACGCTCGCGATCCCCGGCGCCGAAGGTGCGGGCGTGCAGGGGGCGACCGCGTGGATCGAGCGCATGAAGCTCGACCCCACGGCCTCGCTCGCCGGCGTGACACGCGCGATCGTGGTGGGAGGCGGCAACACCGCGATCGATGCGGCGCGCGAGCTGGCGCAGCTCGGCGTGGCCGAGGTGTCGCTGCTCTATCGCCGGACACAGGCCGACATGAGCGGCTACGCACACGAACTCGAGGCGGCGCGCGCCGAGGGCGTGCGGTTCGTGGAGCGCGCGGTGCCCGCGGCGTTCGTGCGGGAGAACAGCGTGCTCAAGGCGCTGCGGCTCTCGGACGGCCGCGAGTTCCCGTGCGAGCTGGTGGTGCTGGCGATCGGCCAGGCGTCTCTCGCCGCGCTCGCGCAGGCGTTCCCGGATGTGGCCACCGACGCCAAGGGCCGCATCGTGGTCGATGCCGAGACCGGCGCCACCGGCAATGCCAAGGTGTGGGCGGGCGGCGATGCGACCGGCGGCGAGCTGGTGGTGACGGGCGTGCAGGACGGCAAGCGCGCCGCGCGCGCGATCGCGAAGGCGCTCGGGATCCCCGTGCGCGACGACGCCCCGATGCTCGCGGGGCATGGCACGGTGAGGACCTGATGGCCGACCTCTCGATCGACTTCGCGGGCATCAAGAGCCCCAATCCGTTCTGGCTGGCGAGTGCCCCGCCCACCAACACCGGCGAGCAGATCATGCGCGCGTTCGACGCCGGGTGGGGTGGCGCCGTGTGGAAGACGCTGGGCGAGCCTGTCGTGGACACCTCCAGCCGCTTCGGCGCGATCGAGGTGGGCGGCCAGCGCATGGTGGGGTTCAACAACATCGAGCTGATCACCGACCGCCCGCTCGAGGTGAACCTGCGCGAGATCCGCGAGGCCAAGCGCCGCTACCCGCGCCACGCGGTGATCGTGTCGCTCATGGTCGAGACGCAGGACGACTGGCGCACGATCATCCAGCAGGTCGAGGACACCGGTGCCGATGCGCTCGAGCTCAACTTCGGCTGTCCGCACGGCATGTGCGAGCGCGGCATGGGCTCGGCCGTGGGCCAGGAGCCCGAGGTGCTGAAGACGGTGGCCGGCTGGGCGGTCGAGTCCGCGTCGATCCCCGTGCTGGTCAAGCTCACGCCCAACATCGGCGACATCCTCGAGCCCGGCGTCGCCGCGGTGGAGGCCGGCGCCCATGGCCTGTCGCTGATCAACACGATCAAGAGCATCACGGGAGTGGACCTGGACCGCATGGTGCCGTATCCGGTGGTGGGCGAGCGGTCCACCAACGGCGGCTACTGCGGGCCCGCGGTCAAGCCGATCGCGCTGCACATGGTGGCCGCGCTGGCGCGCGATCCGCGCGTCACGATCCCGATCTCGGGCATCGGCGGCATCTCCACGTGGCGCGACGCGGCCGAGTTCATCGCGCTCGGTGCGAGCAGCGTGCAGGTGTGCACCGCGGTCATGCACCGCGGCTTCCGGATCGTCGAGGACCTGTGCGACGGCCTGTCCCACTTCCTCGACTCCAAGGGCATGAGGTCGGTGGCCGAACTGCGCGGCAAGGCGCTCGGCGCCTACGTGGAGTGGGGCGACCTCGACCTGAGCTACAAGGTGTCAGCGCATGTCGACCCGGCCAAGTGCATCGGCTGCGAGCTGTGCCTCGTGGCGTGCCGCGATGCGTCGGTCGATGCGATCCACACGGGCCCGGTGCCGCTCGCCGCGGGGCACGTGGCGGCCACGCGCGATCAGGCGATCGCCCGTGCCGCCGGCAGCGGCGTGCACGTGACATGGGTCGATGAGACGGCCTGCACGGGCTGCAACCTGTGCTCGCATCTCTGCCCCGTGCCCGGCTGCATCACCATGAAGGATGTGACTGGCGGCAAGCCGTTCGAGTCCTGGAACGATCGCATCGCCAAGGGCACGCACAAGGCCGGACATCACGGCTGACCGCTTCCCGACCGAGGAGACCCGCATGGCCGCTGCTCCCTCGTCGTCGCTGCACAACGCCGACCTCGCTGCCACTCAGCCGCGCGAGCGCACCTGGAACTGGTGGCACTACTGCGCGCTGTGGATCGGCATGGCGGTGTGCATCCCCACCTACACCATGGCGTCGGGGCTGATCGACGCCGGCATGTCGTGGTCGCAGGCGCTCGCGACGATCTTCCTCGGCAACACGATCGTGCTGCTGCCCATGGTGCTCAACGCGCATGCGGGGGCCAAGTACGGGATCCCGTTCCCGGTGTTCGCGCGCGCCAGCTTCGGAGTGCTGGGCGCCAACGTGCCCGCCCTGCTGCGCGCGTTGGTCGCGTGCGGCTGGTTCGGGATCCAGACGTGGTTCGGCGGCGCAGCGCTGTTCCAGCTCACGCGGCAGCTCTGGCCGGGAGTCGAGACCCTGCCCGCGGTGCTGCCGGCGTGGATGGGCCTCTCGACCGGCGAGGCGCTGGGATTCCTCGTGTTCTGGGCGCTCAACGTCTGGTTCATCGTGAAGGGCACCGAGAGCATCAAGTGGCTCGAGTCGCTCGCGGCGCCGTTCCTGATCGTGATGGGACTCGCGCTGCTGTTCTGGGCACGTCAGCAGGCGGGAGGGTTCGGCGCGATCCTGTCGCAGCCGTCGCGGTTCGCCACGCTCGCCGAGTTCTGGCCCGTGTTCTTCCCCTCGCTCACCGCGATGGTCGGTTTCTGGGCCACGCTGTCGCTCAACATCCCCGACTTCACGCGCTATGCACGCTCGCAGCGGGACCAGGTCGTGGGCCAGTCGCTCGGCCTGCCCACCACCATGACGTTGTTCGCGTTCATCGGCGTGGCGGTCACGTCGGCCACCGCGCTGATCTTCCCCGGCAGCGGCGTGATCTGGGACCCGGTCGTCCTGCTCGGCAAGGTGGGCGGG
>CADEFY010000018.1 GCA_902826705.1 uncultured bacterium | reverse complement strand
CTTCGCCTTGTCGGCGTTCAGGATCGGCATGCCGTAGATCGGGCTCGACTTGTCGGTGCGCGCGACCGGGTTCACGACGTCGTTGGCGCCGATCACGAGCGCGACGTCCGCGGTGTCGAACTCGGCGTTGATCTCGTCGAGGTCCGCGATCAGGTCGTAGGGCACGCCCGCCTCGGCGAGCAGCACGTTCATGTGGCCGGGCATGCGGCCCGCGACCGGGTGGATCGCGTACTTCACCTCGACCCCGCGCTTGGCGAGCAGCTCACCGAGCTCGCGCACCGCGTGCTGGGCCTGCGCCACGGCCATGCCATAGCCCGGGACGATCACCAGGCTCTGCACATTGGCGAGCAGCATCGCCGTGTCGTCCACGCTCACCTCGCGATGCGGCTTGGCCTGGGCCGCCGCGTTCGCGCCGCCGGCCGCGGCCGTGGCGTCCCCACCGAAGCCCGCGAACAGCACGTTGGTCAGTGAGCGGTTCATGGCCTTGCACATCAGCTGCGTGAGCAGTGTGCCGCTGGCGCCCACCAGCGTGCCGCTGATGATGAGCGCGTGATTGCCGAGCACGAATCCCGTGGCGGCCGCTGCCAGTCCGGTGAACGAGTTGAGCAGCGAGATCACCACCGGCATGTCGGCGCCGCCGATCGGCATCACCATGAGCACGGCGAGCAGCGCGGCGCCCCCGGTCATGAGCGCGAACCACGACGTCGCGGGTGCGCGCGAGAGCGCGAGGTAGGCCGCGATGGCGATGCCCACGACCAGCATGAGCTGGAGCGCGGCCTGCAGCGGCAACCGCACCGGCTTCTCGGTCACGAGGCCCTGCAGCTTGCCGAACGCGACCAGGCTGCCCACGAAGCTGAGCGCGCCGATGACGGCGCCGAACACCGCCGACAGCCCCGCGGTCATGCCGGGCGCCGCGCCGCCTGAGGTCGCGGCAGCGAACTCGAGCAGCGACACCAGCGCGGCGGCGCCGCCTCCGAGACCGTTGAGCAGCGCCACCATCTGCGGCATGTCGGTCATCTGCACCGCGCGCGCGCCCCAGATGCCCGCGGCCGAGCCCACGACCAGCGCGGCCATGATCAGTGGCAGGTTGGCGAGCCCGGGCATGAGCAGCGTGGCCACGATCGCGACGCCCATGCCGAGCGAGGCGAGCATGTTGCCGCGCCGTGCGGTCGCCGGGCTGGCGAGGAACTTGAGCCCCACGATGAAGAGCACTGCCGAGACCAGGTAGGCGAGCGCGTTGAGCGTGGGCATGTCGTTCACTTGCCGCCCGCCGTGCCGCCGCGATCGCGCTTGGTGCGGAACATCTCGAGCATACGGTCGGTGACGAAGAAGCCACCCGCGAAGTTCATCGCGCCGAACACCACCGCCGTCGCTCCGAGGACCTGACCGAGCAGCGTGTGCGCGTGGCCCAGCACCAGGATGCCGCCCACGACCACGATGCCGTGGATCGCATTGGTGCCCGACATGAGCGGCGTGTGCAGCACCACCGGCACTTTGGAGATCACCTCGAAGCCCACGAACACCGCGAGGACGAAGATCGTGATCTCGGCCAGCAGCACCGGGCTCATGCGGTCCCCGCGGGCACCAGCGCCGGCGCAGGTCTGCCGTCGTGCGTCAGACAGCAGCCGCGAGTGATCTCGTCGGCGAAGTCGAGCCGCCACTGCCCGTCGGCACCGGCGAGGTGCGTGATCAGTGCGAGCAGGTTACGCGAGAGCATCTGGCTCGCATGGGCGGGCAGCGAGGCCGCGATGTCGAGCGGGCCCAGGTAGGTGACGCCGCTCACGACCACGGTCTCGCCAGGACGCGTGGGTTCGCAGTTGCCGCCCGACTCGGCCGCGAGGTCGACCACCACCGAGCCCGGCTTGAGCTGCGCGGCCATCTCGGCCGTGACCAGCCGCGGTGCGGGCCTGCCGGGGATGCTCGCGGTGGTGATCAGCACGTCGGTCTGTGCGAGGCGCGAGGCGATCAGCTGGCGCACCTGCGCCTGTCGCTGGTCATCCAGTTCGCGCGCGTACCCGCCGGCGCCGACACCGGCCTCGCCCAGGTCGAGCTTCACGAACGTGGCGCCCAGGCTCTGCACCTCCTCGGCCACGGCGGGACGCACGTCGAACGCCTCGACCACCGCGCCCAGCCGGCGTGCGGTGGCGATCGCCTGCAGCCCCGCCACACCCGCGCCCAGCACGAACACGCGCGCGGGCGCCACCGTGCCGGCGGCGGTCATGAGCAGTGGGAAGAACCGCCCGGTGGCGTTCGCGGCGAGCAGCACGGCCTTGTAGCCGGCCACTGCGGCCATCGACGAGAGCGCATCCATCTTCTGAGCGCGCGAGATGCGCGGCAGCGTGTGGAGCGAGAACACGCTCAGTCGGCGCGCCTGGTAGCGCTCCATGCGGGCGGCGTCGTCGCCGCGCCCGAGCAACCCGAGCAGCGAGGCGCCCTCGGGCATCGCATCGATCTCCGCCAGTTCGGGCTCGCGCACGCGCGCCACCACCTGCGCCTCGCGGAGCGCCTCACTCGCGGAAGCGGCCACCGTGGCGCCCGCATCGGCGTAGGCCGCATCGAGGAAGCCCGCCCGCTCGCCGGCGCCGGACTCGGCCGCGACCGTGTGGCCGGCCCGGACCAGTCGCGCGACGACTTCGGGGATGAGCGCCACTCGCTGCTCGCGGGGCGCGGTCTCTCGGAGGATGGCGATGCGCATGAGCGGCGGAGAGACTATCCCGGACGATCCATGGAAGGCCAGCCGGGTGCGCGCGCCAGGGGCCCCCGCTCGCGTGCCTGCGTCGCGGGCCTCCGCTACACTGGCGCCCCTTGCGCGGCCCGCTCCACCCGCCCGCCGACCACTTGGCTCCCCTCCGCCCTCCATGGAGAACGACGATGACCCGCATCCAGGCGAAGAACCCCATCGTGGAGATGGACGGCGACGAGATGACGCGCATCCTGTGGACGATGGTCAAGGACCAGCTCGTCCACCCGTTCGTCGATGTGAAGCTCGAGTACTACGACCTCGGGCTGCCCGAGCGCGACCGCACCGATGATGCGGTGACCGTGGCGGCGGCCGAGGCGATCAAGCGCCACCGCGTGGGCGTCAAGTGCGCCACCATCACGCCCAACGACGACCGCGTGAAGGAGTACAGCCTCAAGAAGGCGTGGCCCAGTCCCAACGGCACGCTGCGGGCCATGCTCGATGGCACGGTGTTCCGCAAGCCGATCGTGGTGCGCAACGTGCCGCCCATGGTGCGCTCATGGCAGAAGCCGATCACGATCGGCCGTCACGCGTATGGCGACATGTACAAGAGCGCGGAGATGCGGCTGCGCACGCCGGGCAAGGTGGAGCTGGTCTTCACGCCAGCCGACGGCAGCGAGCCTCAGCGCACGACGGTGTTCGAGTTCAAGACGCCTGGCGTGGTGCGCGGCGTGCACAATCTGGACGATTCGATCCGCTCGTTCGCTCGCGCTTGCATCACGTACGCCGTGAGCGAGCGCATGAACCTGTGGTTCAGCGGCAAGGACACGATCTCCAAGACGTATCACGGCGCGTTCCGCGGGATCTTCGCGCAGGAGGTCGAGGCGCGTAAGGCCGAGATGGCGGCCGCGGGCATCGTCTACGAGTACCTGCTCATCGACGACGCCGTCGCACGCGCCGTGCGCTCGCAGGGCGGCTTCCTTTGGGCATGCATGAACTACGACGGCGACGTGATGAGCGACATGGTCGCCTCGGGGTTCGGCTCGCTGGGTCTCATGACGTCGGTGCTCGTCTCGCCCGACGGCAACTTCGAGTACGAGGCCGCGCACGGCACCGTGACGCGGCACTACTACGCGCACCAGCGCGGCGAGTCCACGAGCACCAACTCCACAGCCACGATCTTCGCGTGGACGGGCGCGCTCGCCAAGCGCGGCGAACTCGACGGCACGCCGGAACTGACGCGCTTCGCACAGCTCGTGGAGCAGTCGGTGATCGAGACGATCGAGTCCGGTGTCATGACCAAGGACCTCGCGCTCATCGCCGATCCGCGCCCGGCCACCCACGCAGACTCGCAGGGCTTCATCGCCGCAGTCGCTGCCCGGCTCAAGAGCCGTGTCGAGGCAGGCGCGCTGGTCGGCTGAGATCAGTGACCACTCCCGGCATCGAGGCGATGCAGCTCCGCGAAGGTCACGCGGAGCTGCTCGAACTGCCATGGGACCGGCCGTTGGTGGAGTGGGAGCAGGTGTGTTCGCGGCTCGTCGACCTGCCGCGCGGCATCTCGCGGCATGAGGTGCGGTTCGTGGCGTTCGCCTCGCGCGTGTACGCCGTCAAGGAACTGGCCGCGCCGATCGCCGAGCGCGAGTACGACCGGCTCATGCAACTCGAGGAGCGGCGGCTGCCCGCAGTGACGCCCGTGGGCCACGCGGCCGTGCGGCACGCGGACGGCGAGCAGCAGGGCCTGCTCGTCACGCGATTCCTCGACCGCGCGATGCCGTATCGCGCGCTGTTCCAGAGCGCCGGGCTCGCGCGCTATCGCGACCGGCTGCTCGACGCCATGGCGGGGCTGCTCGTGCGGCTGCACGTGGCCGGCGTGTACTGGGGGGACTGCTCGCTGTCCAACACGCTGTTCCGCCGCGATGCGGGCGCGCTCGGCGCCTACCTCGTCGATGCCGAGACCGCCGACGTGCACGAGACGTTGTCCGCCGGGCAGCGCACACAGGACCTGCTGATCCTCGAGGAGAACGTGGCGGGCGATCTCGCCGACCTCGCGGCGGCCGCCGAGCTGCCCGAGGAGTGGCTGAAAGACGATGCGCCCGAGCGCATCCGCCGCCGCTACGACGAACTCTGGGCCGAGGTCTCGCGCGAGGAGTCCATCGCACCCGGTGAGCTGTGGCGGATCCCCGAGCGCGTGCGCGCGCTCAACGCACTCGGATTCTCGGTGGGCGAGATCGAACTGCAAGCCGTAGGCGACGGCAGCCGGCTGCGGCTGCGCACCGTCGTCACCGACCGCGACTACCATCGGCACCTGTTGCACGATCTCACCGGGCTCGTGGCCGAGGAGCACCAGGCGGAGCTGCTCATGAACGAGGTGCATGAGTCCAAGGCGCGGCTCTCGCGCGAACTGGACCGCAGCGTGCCCCTGTCGGTGGCCTCGTTCCGCTGGCTCAACGAGCACTGGCAGCCGGCGCAGGCGCGCCTCGCCGCGGTCGTGGCGAGCGGGGTCGAGCCGGCCGAGGCGTACTGCCAGGTGCTCGAGCACAAGTGGTTCCTGTCCGAGCGCGCGCAGCAGGACGTGGGTCTCGAGGCTGCGCTCACCGACTACCTCACCCGATTCGAGGAGCCACGATGAAGCTCCCGGACGAACCCCTCGGCGCGGCCCCTCCGGGCAGCTCGTGGGGGCGCATCACCGTGCGCGTGTACCTCGGCATCGCCGCGGCGTCGGGCGCCCTGCTGGCGTTCGACCTGGCGCAGGGCCGCAGCGGCATCGGCAGCTTCTTCGTCTCCGTGGTCACCGCGCCGTGGTCGGCGCTGATCGCCCCGCTCGCGGGATCGCTGCGCGGCCCGCTCGGCGACCGTGGCCTGCTCGCGGTGGGCCTGGCTCTGGCCGCGGGCTGCGTGGCGCTCAATGCCCGCATCGCCTATGGCATCGCCGCCCGCATGCAGCGCGATGCGGCGGATCGCGGGTGAGGCGCCCCCCACAACGCGGCGAGGGCGCCCGGGATCGGACGCCCTCGCACTGCGGGGGGAACTCGCTGTTGCGGATCAGCGGTACTGGCTCTTGATGCTGCCCCACGTGCGCTGCAGCGTGGGCGTGACGCAGGCGCTGGGGCGAGGGCCGTTGAAGAAGCCCACGCACAGGTTGTCGCCCGAGCGGGTGTAGATCGCCATGGTGTCGCCGTGCGGCTGGCCTGCCACGGCCTGGTCCTCGCCGCCCATCGGACCGAACTGCGTGTAGAAGCAGAACGTGCCCTTGCCGACGTAGTCCGGGTTGCACTTCTCGGCCGGCAGCGCACGGAAGCGCAGCAACGGGCCCGGGGAGCCGAGCAGTTCGTCGCCCTGGCAGTCGATGCGGCCGGTCAGGTCGAGCGTGCAGCCGTTGGCGCCGAACGCGTGGCCGGCGACCGGGTCGAACGACCAGTAGTCGCCGCAGCCCACGCCCTCGCCGCAGATCTTGAAGTACCAGAAGTCGACGATGATCTCGTCGAGCGGTCCTTCGGAGGCGTACTCGTAGGCCATGCAGTACTTCCAGAGGCCGGCGTGTTCGCCCTGCGTCTGGA
Source organism: uncultured bacterium (assembly GCA_902826705.1). Lineage (GTDB taxonomy): Bacteria > Eisenbacteria > RBG-16-71-46 > RBG-16-71-46 > RBG-16-71-46 > CADEFY01. The sequence continues at coordinate 13,058 of CADEFY010000018.1, read as the reverse complement.
ACTCGGCGCTGAACGAACCGGTGATGCACTCGGCGCGCGCCGCCGTGGGCGACGCGAGCGCGAGCACGAGGGCGAACAGCCCCGCGAGGCGGGTAGCGAGGGACTTCATTCAGTTCTCCTGCGAGAGGTCAGTCGAGGTGCATCGGAGAAGGAAGGCGGAGGGGCTCGGGGGACTCCATTCTACGCATGGAGAACGCAGCATGTCCAGAACTCATTCCGTGGCATGGAGTTGCGGCGACGCACTGGGGCGGCTGACCCGATCCGGCGGCCGCCTCGCGCCGGATGCCCCGATCATGGCCGGCTTGCGAGCGCAGCCCTGAGGCCCTAGCGTGCGGGTGTAACCTGACGCGTACGTGAGGGTAGGACCATGCAGGACAAGCGCATCGCGCTCGAAGCCGGACTGATCCGGGTCGGGGACCTCGCCCGGGCCACGGGCAAGTCCGTGCGAGCCATCCATCTCTACGAGGAACTCGGGCTGCTCCAGCCGACCACCCGCTCGGCGGGCGGATTCCGGCTGTACGAGCGGCGGGCGATCGAGCGCGTGCGCTGGATCGACCTGCTCCACGGCCTCGGCTTCTCGCTGCAGGAGATGCGCGAGGTGCTGCTGCGCTGGTGGAACGCCGAGCTCGGCACCGAGGCCATGGCGGACCTGCGGCGGCTCTTCGCGCGCAAGCTCGATGAGACGCGCGCGGCGATCACGCGCCACCAGCAGTTGGAGCGCGAGCTGATCGAGGGGCTCGACTATCTCGCGGCCTGCCGCGACTGCGACCAGACCAGCGGCACCGCGACGTGTGTGCATTGCACGCGCGACCACGGCGTCGCCCTCGAACCTGCGCTCGTCTCGGGCATCAAACAGGCTGGACTCGTCACCCATCCCTCGCGCGCGCCGTTCGTGCGCGTGGAGGATCTCACGCACTGAAGCGCCGCGGCGCTCGCGCCCGGCACGGGACTCGAATCGAACGCGCTGCAACCCCGCATCCGAGGAGCAAGGACATGATCCAGTTGACCGAGGTCGCTGCCGGCAAGGTGAAGGAACTGCTCGTCCAGCGCGGAACGCCCGAGAGCGGGCTCCGCATCGGCGTGCGTGGCGGCGGCTGCAGCGGCAACTCGTACTTCATGGAGTTCTGCGAGACCGCCGCCGCCCTGCCGGGCGATGAGGTCGTGGACTCCAACGGCGTCCGCCTGGTGGTGGACCTCAAGAGCATGGTGCTCCTGGGCGGGACGACCATCGACTACGTCGAGGGTCTGATGGGCGCCGGATTCAAATTCAACAATCCCAACACGAAGCACTCCTGCGCCTGCGGCGAGAGCTTCTCCGCCTGATCCTCACGACGCCCCGTGGGGGCGCATGCCGCGGCGCCGGATGCGGCCGCCGGAAGAGAGCACGATGAGCCAGACTCCCGAGTTGGTGGTGAAGGACCTTCACGTGAGCGTGGAGGGCAAGGAGATCCTCAAGGGCCTGTCCCTCGAGGTGAGCAAGGGTGAGGTGCATGCGATCATGGGGCCCAACGGTTCCGGGAAGAGCACCTTCGCCAACACGCTCATGGGTCACCCCAAGTACGAGGTGACCTCGGGCGAGATCCTGTTCAAGGGCGAGAGCGTGCTCGAGATGGAGACCGATGCGCGCGCGCGAGCCGGGCTCTTCATGGCCTTCCAGTACCCGGTCGCGATCCCCGGCCTCACGTTCGGCAGCTTCCTGCGCGCGGCGCTCAACGCGCGACTCGCGCCCGCCGAGGACACCGACGGCCGCATGCCCACCAAGAAGGGCATCGCCCCCAAGGAGTTCCGCGCCCTGCTCACGCAGACCATGAAGCTGCTCAAGATGGACGAGAAGTTCGCGCAGCGGTATCTCAACGATGGCTTCTCGGGCGGCGAGAAGAAGCGCGCCGAGATCCTGCAGATGGCGCTGCTGAGACCTGAGATCGCGATCATGGACGAGACCGATTCCGGACTCGACATCGATGCGCTGCGCATCGTGTCCGAGGGCGTCAACACGCTCGCCGGCCCCGACATGGGTGTGCTCGTGATCACGCACTACAACCGCATCCTCAACTACATCAAGCCGAGCCGCGTGCACATCATGATCGACGGCATCATCTCGCGCACCGGCGGCCCGGAGTTGGCGCTCGAACTCGAGACGCGCGGCTACGAGTGGATCAAAGAGGAGGTGGCGGCGCGATGAGCACCTCGCCCGAGATGGATCTGCGCGACGGCTACGCCGAGAAGTACGGCTTCCATGACGACGAGCAGTCGGTCTTCAAGTCCCGCAAGGGCCTCGACGCCGACATCGTGCGCCAGATCTCGAAGCTGAAGGACGAGCCGCAGTGGATGCTGGACTACCGGCTCAAGGCGCTCGAGATCTTCGAGAAGAAGCCGCTGCCCACCTGGGGCGGCAACGTGGCCGAGATCGACTTCCAGGACATCTACTACTACGTCAAGCCCACGAGTGAAGAGGCCAAGTCGTGGGATGACGTGCCCGAGGACATGAAGCGCACGTTCGACAAGCTGGGCATCCCCGAGGCCGAGCAGAAGTTCCTCGCGGGCGTCGGTGCGCAGTACGACTCCGAGGTCGTGTACCACAAGATCAAGGAGTCGCTCGAGAAGCAGGGCGTGATCTTCCTGAGTGCCGACCACGGCCTCAAGGAGCACCCGGAGCTGTTCAAGCAGTACTTCGGCACGATCATCCCGTCCTCCGACAACAAGTTCGCGGCGCTCAACAGCGCCGTGTGGTCCGGGGGCTCGTTCATCTACGTGCCCAAGGGCGTCAAGGTGGACGTGCCGCTGCAGGCGTACTTCCGGATCAACACCAAGGACATGGGGCAGTTCGAGCGCACGCTGATCATCGTCGATGAAGACGCCTACGTGCACTACGTCGAGGGCTGCACGGCGCCCATCTACTCGAGCGACTCGCTGCATTCCGCAGTCGTCGAGATCGTGGTCAAGAAGGGCGGCCGCTGCCGCTACACGACGATCCAGAACTGGTCCAACAACGTCTACAACCTGGTCACCAAGCGCGCGGTCGCCTACGAGAACGCCACCATGGAGTGGGTGGACGGCAATCTGGGGTCCAAGCTCACCATGAAGTACCCGGCCGTCTACATGATGGAGCCCGGTGCGCACGGCGAGATCCTGTCCATCGCGTTCGCCGGCCGCGGTCAGCACCAGGATGCGGGCGCCAAGGTGGTGCACTGCGCTCCGAACACGAGCAGCAAGATCATCAGCAAGTCGATCAGCAAGGACGGTGGTCGCGCGGGTTACCGCGGACTCGTCAAGGTGCAGAAGGGCGCGGTCGACAGCCGCAGCACGGTCAACTGTGACGCCCTGATCCTGGACGAGGAGTCGCGCTCGGACACCTATCCGTACATGGAGATCGAGGAGGACCGCGTGAGCATCGGTCACGAGGCCACGGTCTCCAAGATCGGCGATGAGCAGGTGTTCTACCTCATGTCGCGCGGCATCGGCGAGGAGGAGGCGGCGGCCATGATCGTCTCCGGCTTCATCGAGCCCATCGTGAAGGAACTGCCCATGGAGTACGCCGTCGAGATGAACCGGCTGATCCAGCTGCAGATGGAGGGCTCGGTCGGATGAGTGCGACGAACCTCGACGTGAAGGGCGCCAACGCGGTCGCGGGCTGGCTCGCGGCAGCCGAGACGCGCGCGAGCGCAGCGCACGAACCGGAGTGGATGCTGAAGCGGCGGCGGCACGCGGCGCAGGTCGCGGCCTCGATGCCGTTCCCGTCCCGTGAGGACGAACTCTGGCGGCGCAGTGACTTCAGCGCGCTCCCGATCGACTCGCTCGACGCCAGTGCCTCGCCGCCTCGGGCGCGCAATGTCGACGACCTGCCCGCGGCCGTGGTGGAGCGGTTGGCGGGCGAGGCGGCAAAGGCCGCGCTGCTGGTGCAGCGCGACGGCGATGTCGTGCTGGAGCAGACGCACCCCACGCTGCAGAAGCAGGGGGTCGTGGTCTGCTCCATGGAGCGCGCGATGCGCGAGCATGCCGGACTGCTCCAGGAGCACTTCGGCGCGCAGCTCGCCACCGACTACGACCGCTGGGTGGCGATCGGCGAGGCGCTGCGCACAGGGGGCGTGTTCGTGCACGTGCCCAAGGGCGTGCACGCCGAGCTGCCGGTGCGGTTGTTCCAGTGGATCGATGGCGGGCGCCGACTGGTGGCGCCGCGCACGGTGATCGCCGTGGGCGAACAGGGCTCGCTCACCGTGCTCGATGAGATGCTCTCGGAGAGCGCCGAGGAGCCGTCGCTGCACGCGGGCGGCATCGAGCTGTCGGTCGGGCGCGGTGGCAAGCTGACGTTCGCGAGCCTGCAGGATTGGAGCCGCAACGTGTTCCACTACGGCAACGCCCGTGCGCAGGTCGGCGCGGACGCCGAGCTGCAGTGGATCCAGGTCATGGTGGGCGGCCGGATGAACAAGCAGCACATCTGGTTCGACATGGCCGGGCAGGGGGCGCAGGCCTTCGTGCATGGGTTCATGTTCGGCGACCATCGCCAGCACTTCCATCTGCACACGCTGCAGCGGCACCTGGCGCCCAACTGCACGAGCGACCTGTTGATCAAGGGCTGCCTCAAGGACCGCGCGCGCAGCGTGTACCAGGGGCTGATCCAGGTGGCCGAGGGTGCGCAGCGCACCGACGCCTATCAGGCCAATCGCAACCTGCTCCTGTCCGATCAGGCGAGGGCGGACAGCATCCCGGGTCTCGAGATCCTGGCCAACGACGTGCGCTGCACGCACGGTGCCACGCTGGGGCATGTCGATCCCGAGCAGCTCTACTACCTCACCGCGCGCGGTCTGCCCAGGGCTGAGGCGCAGCGGCTCATCGTGGAGGCGTTCTTCGAGCCGGTGATCGAGCGTGTGCCGCTCGAGTCGGTGCGCGAGCGTCTGCGCGCGGAGATCGCCCGGAAGCTCGGGTGAGAGAGAGTGACCGAGTGACGACCGCCGGGGCGGCTCCCGCTGCCCCGGCGGCGGCATTCGATGCCGCGCGCGTGCGCCAGGACTTCCCGTTGCTCATGGCGCGGCGCGAGAAGCCGATGGTGTACCTCGACAGCGCCGCCACTTCGCAGAAGCCGCAGGCTGTGCTCGATGCGATGCAGCGCTACTACACGACCTGCAATGCCAACATCCATCGCGGCGTGTACGGGATCGCGGAGGAGGCGACCGCGCTCTACGAGGATGCGCGCCGCGTGGTCGCGCGCTTCCTGCATGCGGCGAGCCCGCGCGAGGTGGTCTTCACGCGCAACTCGACCGAGGCGCTCAATCTTGTCGCGCACGCGTGGGGACGCTGGGCGCTCGCTCCTGGGGACGCCATCGTGCTCACGCCCATGGAGCACCACTCCAACCTGGTGCCCTGGCAGATCCTCGCCACCGAACGCCAGCTCGAGCTGCGCTTCATCCCGATCTCGGGCGAGGGCGAACTGCAGCTCGACGCGCTGCCCGCGCTGCTCGCCGACGGCCGCGCCAAGCTGGTCTCGCTGGTGCACATCTCCAACGTGCTCGGCACGGTGAACGATGTGGCCGAGGTCGCACGCATCGCGCATGCGCACGGCGCCACAGTATGCGTGGACGCTTCGCAGAGCGCGGCGCACATGCCCATCGACGTGCAGTCGCTGGGCGCCGACTTCGTGGCGTGCACGTCGCACAAGATGCTCGGGCCCACCGGCATCGGAGTGCTGTGGGGGCGACGGGCGCTGCTCGAGGCGATGCCGCCGTTCCTCGGCGGCGGCGAGATGATCCGCGAGGTGAAGCTCACGCATAGCACGTGGAACGAGCTCCCCTGGAAGTTCGAGGCGGGCACCATGGCGATCGCCGAGGCGGTGGGGCTCGGCGCCGCGGTGCGCTATCTGGAGGCGCTCGGCATGGACGCCGTGTTCGCGCACGATCGCGAACTGGCCACGCTCACGCTCGAGCGTCTCACCGACGTGCCCGGCCTGCGCCTTCTTGGCCCGCCGGCCTCACGCCGCGGCGGCGTGGTGGCGTTCACACTCGAGGGCGTGCACCCGCATGACATCGCCACCGTGCTCGACCAGGGCGGCGTGTGCGTGCGCGCGGGACATCACTGTGCGATGCCGCTCCACGAGCACCTCGGCATCCCCGCCTCGACACGGGCCTCGTTCCACTGCTATTCGTGCCCCGAGGACATCGACGCCCTCGTGGCGGGCCTGCATCGCGCGCGCGCCGTGTTCGCGCACTGACCGGAGCCCCATGGACGACCTCTTCCGCGAGACGATCCTCGAGCACCACCGGCATCCGCGCTGCCATGGCAGTCTGCCGAGCCCGGACGTGACCTACGAGGACTCCAATCCGCTCTGCGGTGACCGCGTGCGCATCGACGTGAACCTCCGCGACGGCCGCATCGCCGAGGTGCGGTGGAGCGGGCATGGCTGCTCGATCAGCCAGGCATCGGCGTCGATGCTCTGCGAGCGCATCGAGGGGCAGCCACTCGAGGACGTGAAGGCGCTCACCCGTACGGACATCTGCGACATGCTCGGCATCGAGCTGGGCCCCGTGCGCCTCAAGTGCGCGATGCTGGCGCTCAAGACGCTCAAGGCCGGCGTGTATGGCCTGCGCATGGACGAGGAGGACGAGTGAGCGAGCGGTACGTGACGGTGGCCCGCGTGGGCGAGATCGCCGAGGGCGGCGTGAAAGTGGTGTACGTGGACGATGTGCCCGTGGCGGTGTTCCGTGTGGACGGCGCGTATCACGCGATCGAGGACCTGTGCACGCACGACGGCGGCCCGCTCGCCGAAGGCGTGCTCGAGGGCTGTGTCATCGAGTGCCCGCGCCATGGCGCGCGGTTCGACGTGCGGTCAGGGGCGGTGCTGGCCATGCCGGCCACCGCTCCGATCCCCACCTACGAGGTGCGGGTCGAGGGCGAGGACATCCAGGTGAGGTGGTCATGAGCGACGAGAAGAGCATGGGAGTGAACCCGCACACCGGCCAGCCGCTACCGGCGGATCCCGGCGCACCGCCGCCGCCGGCCGCCACGCCACCCCTGGCCATCGAGGGCCTGCCCGAGGCGCAGAAGCAGGTGGGGCCGCCGCAGTGGAGCAGCATGCCCAGTCAGCAGGAGCTCGCGGTGCGTGCGGCGCTCGAGACCGTGATGGACCCCGAGATCGGCCTGAGCGTGATCGACCTGGGGCTGATCCGCGAGATCCACTTCGTGGGCGGACGCACCATCGTGCGCATGATGCTCACCACGCCGTTCTGCCCCTATGCGCCGCAGATGATGGCCGACGTGAAGCAGGCGAGCGAGAGCGTGGTGCCGCAACCGTGCGATGTGGACATGCTGCCCGATGCGTGGAGCCCGGAGATGATGCCGGATCCGGGACTGCTGGGGTTCACGTACTAGCGCGAGGGCTCATCGCAGCGTGACCCAGCGCCGCGTATCGGTGGTGGCACCTTGCCTTGCGCGCACGTGATAGACGCCCGCGGGCAACCGCCCCGGCAGCTCCCACTCGATGCGCTGCGTCCCGATCGTGCCGGCATGATCCATCGCGGCGACGCATCGGCCCGCCAGATCGAGCACCTCGAGCCGCACGGGTCCTGCCGAGGGCAGCGTGAGCTGCATGCGGGTCAGTCCAGTGCGTGAGGGATTGGGGCCCACGGACAGCTGCAGCGGGCGGCCTGGAACCGTAGCGGGCGGAGTCGACGTGGTGGCGTTGGGAAACACCAACGCGAAGAGCAGTTCGCGCGTCGTCGGCGAGCCCGCATGGACGATCAATCGATCCGATACGGGATCGTAGAACCCGCGCGGGAAAGTCGAGGACGGCGGCCCGTACCCGTCCGGCAGGAGTTGTCGCCATCGCAGGGAGTCGCCACCGAGGGCCAACTCCCAGCAGTCGGAGAGGCCGTCTCCCATCGCGAACGCGTCATCGATCTGCTCGCTGCCGCCGAACATCAGCATGCGATCGCGGTTGGCATCGTGGACCAGCAGAGCGTGCTTGCGAGGCGCCGGCTTGGGGCCTGCTGCAATCGGGACCGAGATCCAGCTCTCGACTCCGCCCAGTTGCACCGCATGCACCGTTCCGGGCGCCTCGGGATCGCAGCCTCCGGAACAGGTGAGGTAGCCTCCGTACACCAGCAGTCGGTCGCGGACAGGATCGATGGCGACGCTCGTATGGTAACGCGGGAGTGGTCGAGGTCCCGCGATCGTCCAGTGAGCGAAGTTCACCATCCCGGGCGTCAGGGTATGGACGGCCGTTTCGAAGTCGGGCCCCACCGACAGGATGCGGCTCCGGCTCGCATCGAGCGCCGCCGCGCTGCGCATGAGCCATCCTTCCGGACCCACCTGCGACCATGCCCGCGGCAGCGCATCGTCCACTTCGAGCGCGGTGATCCGGACGAAGCCTCCCGGTCCGCCGACCACGATCCGTCGATACTGCTCATCGAACACCGCGATCTCGTTCTGCGCGGGGACACCGGTCAACTCGGTCAGGGGGTGCACGGCGGGCGTCTCGTCGCTCCAGACCGCGTCGCCATCGAGGGGGAGCGACTGGAGGCTGATCCGGGTGTGCGCGTACAGCACGCGGGCCAGAGGGTCCATCATCACCTTGGCGCCCTGCGTCCCGGGGATGGGAGAGAGCTGCTCGGGTGCGAGTGCGGTCCAGGTGGATGCATCGGGCTGTAATGCCCAGACCGCTCCGAGCAGGGTGCGCGTCCCGTCATATCCCCCCGTCATCAGGAATCGATCCGAGACCGGATCGAATGCCCCGCGGGCATAGAAACGCGCGGAGGGCATGAGGCTGGGGGAGCGCGGCGACCACGCTGGCGTGCCCGCGAGTGTGAGCTGCCACGTGTCCTGGGTGAACGCGCCGGTGTAGCCGCCGAAGACGAGGAGTCGGTCGGCCGCATCGTCGTACGCGACCGCATGCCCGAACCGGCCCGCCGGAGCGGTCCCGGTGGGAGCGAGCACCGTCCAGGTCGGCGTGCCGCTCAGCGAGAGGGCGTACACGTCGAGGGCCGCAGGCAGAACGCTCGGCAGCCCGCCGACCACGAGCATGCGGTCACGGACGGGATCGTACACGATCGCGTGCGCCTGACGGATCGACGGCGCAACGCCCGAGGTCGGCAGCACGGACCACCCTGTGCCGGTCGCGAGGTCGTAGCTCCAGACCTGGGTCGAGCTGCCGGGTCCCACGCCGCCGAACAGCAGCATGCGGTCGCGCACGGGGTCGACCATGGCCGCGGCATTGTAGACCTGCGGTCCGGGACTCGAAGTCGGGAGCATGGACCAGGTCGGTGTGCCGCCCAGATCGAGGACCCATGTGTCCGACAGCACGATGCTCGACGAGCCTTGGACCACGAAGCCGCCGTGCACGATCATGCGGTCGCGGATCGGGTCGAGCACCGCGGAGGAGAAGAGCCTCGGTCCGGGCATCGGCCCTGGTGCAGTGCCGAGCATGCTCCATGCGGGCGAGGATGCATCGAGCGGGAACACTCGAGTCGTATTGAGCGCGAGGTCCGTCTCGCCGCCGAACTCGATCAGACGTCGGCGAGCGGCGTCGAGCACCAAGGTCCCGAACGTCTGCGACCTCGGCTGCGTGACCATCACCCATCGGCCGTCCGGTGACGGCGTACCGGCCTCGGTGGGGCGAGTGCAGAGAAGCAGGGCCGTGAGCGCGAGGGCGATCGGAGTCCAGCGAGGTCGAAAGCGGGGACGAGGCGAGGGATCCATGGGACACCTCCAAGGCGGGAAGCAGGCGCGGCCATCGGACGTCGTCATGATGATCGACTCATGAGGCCGCTGAAAGGGAATTCCATCGGTTCAGCGGCGCCCTGAGTTCGAGGCTCCTGCCCGGTCCTGCTAGCGGAGCACCGCGAACCTGAGGCCCCGAGTCGCATTCCCGACGCGCAGCCGGGCGAAGTAGACGCCGGGGGGCAGTGGAGTACCCGCGGCGTCGACGGGCTCGAGCCGGAGCTGGAACGGGCCTGCCGTGAAAGTCCCCAGGACGTCCCGTCGCACCGCGCGGCCACCGGGATCCCAGATCTCGAGTTGGAGGCTCGCGGCGGAATCCAGCACTCCGGCGAGCCTGGCCACGCGCCCCGCCGTCACGGGGGACGGCGTGAGCGTCAGGCTCGCCGCTGGCGTCGTGACTCCCTCCACGCCTCCCACGGCCGGCAGCCGCGTGAACGCGGTGTCGCCGCGCATGCGAAGCGCGATCCTGAACGCGCCCTCACCGGTGAGTTCGACCTCCTCGGTGAGCGCGAGGTTGCGGCGGTCCCAGCCGGCGAATGCCGGCGCGGCCTGGAACGTGGCGCCGATCGCCTCGATCTGTGCGGCACCGCGCTCCGAGTTCCACAGCCGAAAGCGGCTGGGCGTGCTCAGGCTCTGGAGCCCTGCGTGCCCGCGATGCATGAGGTCGAGCGGGTTGGGCGAGAGTCCGATGCGCACGTAGAGCGGGCCGGGCAGGGACTCCGTGTAATCCACGACGATCGCATCGGTGTCGCAGTCGACCGAGGCGAGCACCGACTTGCTCACCAGCCCATCAGGACTGGTGAACAGCCATCCTGATCCCGAGCAGTACTGACTCGGGCTGCCGATCTGCGTCACGCTGTAAGGCGCATCCGCGTAGGTGCCACCGTTCATGTCCTTGAATCCCGAGCAGCGGTTGGCGGCGGCTCCCGTGTACTCCTCCTCACCCGGGGCCGACGGGTTGGTGACCGGCGCGCCTACGATCACCTCGGCGTCCTGCGACAGCGAGTCCCACGCGGCCGCCAGCACGCAGCGGCCGCCGTAGCGCTCGAACACCGCGTAGACGAGCGGAGTGCGGAGCCGGTACTCGAGCTCGCCGTCCTGGTCGAGGTCGATCGCCGTGGCGATGGGCCCGAGCGACGCGCCCGTGCGCACCGCCTCGGCCCAGCGTGCGGCGTCGGCGTAGAAGCCCACCTGACGCACATGGTTCTGCAGCCGCAGCGCCCATGTGTTGACGCCGTCCCAGCTCTGGTCAGGGAACTGCCACGCGCCGTAGCAGTCAGTGTCGGAGTAGTCGAGCTCGTTCTCCTCGTGCCATGCGGTCTCGTAGATCATCGCCGCGAAGCTGTACTCGCCGAGCAGTCGCAGGCGGTTCATCGGCGCCGACTGCAGATCCGCCCACGCGTCGTGCATCAGGGTGCCCGGCGAGTTCATGTCGCCGTGCTTGCGGCCGCTCGGCAACGGCGGGCCGTCGGCCGCCGGCGACACGCCGCGCTGGTGGTAGTCGCCCTGCGGCCCGGAGATCACGGGCACGAGGTCGTAGAAGTCCTGCTCGTTGCCCGGCTGTCCGGCATTCTCGTTGTAGTACCAATGGTGGTACGAGTCTTCGCTCGCGTGGGCCAGCCACTCGTAGGTCTGGATCGGCAGGTCGGTGCGCGCGCCATGGTCCACGATGAACGCGGCCGGCGCGGCGTACGCCACGTCGAGCAGGTCGCGCAGCGTCTGGATGCGCACCCACGGGTGGTTGGCCAGCCACCGGATCGTGCGGTGGTATTGGTTGGGGTTGTCGTTCGCCGCGCTGTTGCCCGAGAGCGGATCGAACGACTTGCCCGCCAGCGCCTCCCAGTCGTCGAACACCACCACGATCTCGCTCGACCCGCCGTAGAGCGCCTTCTGCAGCAGCGAGTAGCGCGTGTCCATCACCGCGCCGCCGTCGTGGTTGCCGAACTTGGCCTGGTCCTCGCGGTCGTTGATCATGAAGCAGTCGACGCCGTTGATGCGGTGCAACTTGTGGCGGTAGCCCGCATCCGGCGTGCAGGACTCGCCCGGATGGAACCAGTGATGCAGATGCGCCACCTCGTCGAGATAGGTGGCCTGGTACGGGCTCGCGGCGATGTCCTCGAACGTGAGTCCGTCGAGGGGCGACAGGCCGGTGCTCTGCGAGCGGATCACGCGCTCGGGCGTGTGCATCACGCGCGCCTGCGCCGCTGACACGCCGAACACCACCTGCATCAGCGAGTCCCGGAACTGGATCGACCGCGCGTTCACCGGCCCCTCGAAGTACGGCATGACGTGCTCGGCGAACACGCCGCCGATCAGTGCGCCCGGCGTCTGGGACATGTCGGCGTCGACGAACTCGCGGATCCGCGCCAGGAACGCGGGGCCGTCCTGCGGGTCGGCTGCGCCCGCCGGCCGACGCGCCCACTGCGAAGCCACCACGAGCGAGCCGCTCGCATGGATGTTGAGCGGCACTCGGAACAACGCATGCGTGTCCAGCGTGCGCAGGAAGCCGGTGCCGCCGGAGATGCCGGTGTTCGCCGCGGAGTCGTAGATGTGCGCGCCGATGTCGTCGGCCTGGTTGACTGACTGATTGCCGTGCGCGATCGAGGCGTAGTGCACGAGGCCGGCCGTCGCCGCAGACGACGTCCCGCCGTTCAACGTGCCATCGGAGCAACCGCGGTCATCGTCCTCGATCGCATCCGTGATGTCGCTCGAACGGCCCCCGCCGGTGCAGTTGCTCTCGGCGAAGTCGCGCGTGGTGAACACCTGCATCGAGAACGGCGTGACGCCATCCCAGCCGGCCGCGATCAGCGACTGGCGCGACAGTCCGAACTCCACGGCATCCAATGCTGCGTGGTAGTAGGCGCCGAGGTAAGCGCCGGTCACGGAGCCGAACGCGGCGTCATACAGGTTGAAATGCGTACCCTGCACCGATCCGCCGTTGTACACGGCCAGGCACAGCTCCCACGGACGGTCCGTCTGCACGTCGAGGAAGTCCGGCATCCACACCTGTCCGCCCGCCGCACAGTCGATCGCCAGATAGAGATCGAGGTTGAACGCCTCCGCGCCGCCCCGGAGGTCGTACAGGTCGACTCGGAAGTAGACGTTGGCGCCCTCGATGCGGGAGTAGAGCGCCACCAGATCGCGCGAGTCACGGAATCCATCGCCCGAGTCATAGGTGGCGTCGCCGAGCCCGGCGTCGTCGAGCGCGCGCAGGTCGGCATGGGTCCAGTCCTGGAACTCCTCGTACCACGTCACCCCCGCGCGATCGACGCCGAGTGCCGGGCCGGGGCCGATGGTGATGGGCGCGGCGATCGCGTGCGGGAGCGCGAGGCCGCACGCGAACAGCGCGGCTG